>CAZEAD010000073.1:0-4398 GCA_964510115.1 uncultured Mycoplasma sp. | reverse complement strand
TTATTGGATTAGTAGTACAAATTGCAGAAGCAGTAATTCAAATTCCATTAGCACTAGGACTAACGTTTTCTTTTATAAAATTAAAAAGAGGAGAAGAAGTTGGACCATTTGACTTTTTTACATTAGGATTTAATAATTTTAAAAAGGCATTTAATTGATCTTCATATTAAACAAGCTAAATAGGTTTATAAAATTATTTATTAGAATGTAATTATATTTTTATTTGACTTTAATTTTTCATGATAAAAGCCCCAGCAATATCAATTAGTTCTTGGCTGTTTCGATAGGTATTGGTAATAAATAGAATATCAGGATTTGGAAAATAATTTTGAAAATTTAAAAATATGTTTAGGTCACATCCAGAAAAACGATAGATGGATTGAAAATCATCTCCAACTGCAAATAAACAACAATTACAATAATTTAAAATACTAGTTATTAACTTAAATCTAAGCAAAGAAGTATCTTGGAATTCATCAACTATAACATATCTATACTTTTTTTTCATTCCATATTTAGAAATTATATCAATTGCCAAACTAATCATATCATCAAAATCAACCATACCAGAAGATTTAAGTTCTGCATCATATAATAAATAAACTTTATATATCAATAAAACTAAAACTTTATCTTTTAAAAAAACAGAATTATAAACAAAATCAAAGAAAGTTTTATCATAATTATTAGCCTTAAATAAAGAAATAACTCGTTTAATAATCTTTTTTAACACAAAAAAAGCTTTTTTATTATCAGAATAAAACCTCTTATAAACATTCTCCACAGAAAAAAAGAAATATTTTTTAAAGTAACAAAGTACCATTTTCATCATAGATATATCCTCTAAAATAAGTGCTTCAAAATACTCATTCAAAAAATAATCCAAAAACGATTCATTAGCAATCACCATTTCTTTATAATCTTTAATAATATCTAAAGCCAATTTATGAAAAGTATAAACAGGAAGATTATAACCATAATCCAATAAAATCTTTTTCAAATGTAAAACAGTATTATTTGTAAAAGAAAGACAAAGTATTTCTTCTTCAGAAATACCAAGAACCTCTATTAAATATCGAATCTTTCCAACTATAGTCATAGTTTTTCCACTACCAGCCAAAGCAAGCAATAAAACATACTTTGTATCACATAATACAGCTCTTTTTTGTTCCGAATCTAACTCATGTCCTAAAACATAAAATATATCAACCAAACTTACCACCTAATATATTATTGTCAATAAAATATATAATAACCACCCAATTAAAAATTTAAAATCAAAAATAACACAATAACATATTAATTAATAAAACTATCAACAAAAAGAGCCTATTATATTAAATTAATAAATAAACCCTTAATCTTATGAACAATCATAATATATTTTCGATTAATCTAAAATAATTTTATATGGCTCAATGCTTGTTCCTGTTCCAGCTACTACTAAATCAGATGACAACGAAAATACTGGACGCACAATATTTGAGGCATCAACACTACCATTAGCAGCAAAACCATTTAAAGACTGATTCCACATACGTATTTGATTATTGTCAACATCACATCCAGCTGGACTCATTGTCCACCAATGTTTATTTTTATGCAAATAAATATTTGTATTATTTGTTTGAGTACCAGTATATAATGAATAACCTGTCATTACTATTTCATCTAATGTTAATAACCCAACTTTCATAGAAAGTGGCCCTTTTCCATTTCTATCTAAAGCACACTTTAATCCAACTACATAATCATTTGTTACCTGCACCATTGCTTGATTTCCCACTGTTAAATTTGTATTATCATACCATGTTACTTTTGCCTGTTCACAAAAATCACTTTTAACTATTTTACTATCTAATGCAGTATCAATACTTGCTGTATACCAATCATTTAATTGTTTCATCATTCCACCATCTACGTTAGAATTACTATAATACATATATTTATAATCACCAATATTTGGATTAAATAAATAACCTGTATTATTACTAATCCCATCATCTCTTATTACCCTTATACTTCCATCTTCATTAACTCGAACTATTCTATATAAAACATTAGTTGTTATATCACCATTTTTTTCTGGTAAGCTTATATAATTATTATCTACTTAACCTTTGTAATAATAACTTGGGCTTCCTGAATTTGTTTGCGTTGTAGCTGCCAATCCATTGTTAGCTTTTAATGGTTCACTTAAAATAATATTATATAATTTTCTATATCCTGCAATAAAATTTATTTCACATGTTCCACTTTTAGTAGCATTATTTATTGTTAGAATATTTGTTGCTTTATTATAAGTTGCTTCAATCGCTTAACCATCTGTTGTTGTACAGTGAAGGGAATCATCTTGATAAACATACCCATCTTTAACATTAAACTTAACTATGTTTTGATGACTTAATAATGTTCCTATGTCTGATCCTGTATCTTGAGCAAATATTCTTATTGATATTTTCCCTGCGGTTGATACTGTTAAACTTAAGGTATTTTTTCCTTCTGTCTCATTAGTAAACAAAGCATAGCTTGTAAATGTTGTTAACGAAAATAATGATATTCCCACCAAAACAAAGATGATAATGTTCATCTTTTTTACTTTTTTTAATGGGGTTTTATTTAATGTACCCCCCCCCCTGGCGAATATTTGTTTGCATAGTCTTTCCTCCTTGCATACAAAAAGTATGCTATTTTTATTTATATATTTATCATAGCATACTTATTTTTTATTTTCAATTATTTTTATCCAATATCATTTGTTGTTATTTTTTTATCACTAATTAAAACCATTCAATTTTACTATCTGATAAACCAAAATCTATATCAGCTTTAATTATAAAAATTCCTGTTGTCACTTTAAGTGTTTTCCCTGTGGTATTTTGTAAACCTGAACAATTAACAAACATATTAGCCATTCCATTTCTGCCATTGTCTGTAGTGTTTGATGCTAATATGGTATTGAAATTTCTTAAATCTATACTAGTTAGTGAAGCACAGTCTGCAAACATAGCTCTCATCAATGTTACTCCTTTAGTATCAAAACTAGTTACTTTTAATTCTTTTAGAGATGAGCATCTGTAAAACATGTATTCCATACTAGTTACATTTGAAGTTGTAAAACTAGTTAAATCAAGTTTTTCTAAAGATGTACAATTTAAAAACATAGAAGACATATCATTGACTTGAGAAGTGTTAAATTTACTTATATTGAGAGTGGTCATACTTTTACAGTTTTGAAACATACGATTCATTTTTTTTACATTTCTAGTGTCAAGATTGTTTATATTTAAATTCGTTACATCATCGCAATTATAAAACATGTAACTCATATCTGTCACTTTTGAAGTATCAAGGTTGGTTAAATCTATTGTTTGAAATTTCATAGAATTTTCATTATCACTTGTTCCAAATAAACGTTGACTATTAATTGGCGCTATTACACCACCTTCTTGCCCTATTATTGCTATTTTATTTGTACCATTTACATATGTTCCAAGTCTTACGTTATTATTTCTTTGTTCCGATACATCTACTGTTGTTGATAAAGTATATGTTGTTCCATTATATTCTCTACTAGATGGAAGTTCTTTAGTAGTAATAGTATATAATGCCAAGAAATTGTTTTCATCTTCAGTATAATCTTTCCAATTTGAAGATAAGTTGGGAATTTTATCATAATTTATCTCACATGTTCCATTTTCTTTAGCATTTTTAATTGTTAAGATATTGGTTTTTCTATCATAGATAGATTCCTCTCCTGTTGTACATGAAAAACTGTCCATTTCGTATCCTGGTTTTACATCAAATTCAATTATGTTAGTATGATTTTTTAAAGTGCTTACTTCTTCTCCTGTCTCTTGGGCAAATATTCTTATTGATATTTTGCCTGCTGTTGAGACTGTTAAACTTATTGAATTTTGCCCTTCTACCTCGCTTGTAAATAAAGCATAACTTGTAAATGTTGTTATTGAAAATAACAATACACCCACCAAAACAAAGATGATAATATTCATCTTTTTTACTTTTTTTAATGGGGTTTTATTTAATGTACCCCCCCCCTGGCGAATATTTGTTTGCATAGTTTATTCCTCCTTACATACAAAAAAGTATGATATTTTTATTTATATGTTTATAATAGCATACTTTATTTTGGTTTTCAATTATTTTTGATTTTATTGTTCTGTTGTTGAAATACTTTCTTGATTATTTTCAATTTCTGTAAATGTTTTATTTTGTTCCATTCCATTTATATATTTGTTGGCATTTTCAATTGTTTTTTCATTTGGTACCATAACATATAATAATCTACTTGGCATAGAATATGTATAATTACTAGAACCACTTCCATTTAAACTAATGGATTTAATATTCCATGATGGCATTTCATTTAATTGATAT
>CAZEAD010000072.1:0-4429 GCA_964510115.1 uncultured Mycoplasma sp. | reverse complement strand
TCTCTATTAAATAATAAACTCATTTGTTTAACGCTTAACCAAACAGTTTCATCTTGTATATTTACTTCGAGTTTAACTTTTTGATCTTCAAAAATAATTATTTCATTTTTCATTGCTTATCACTTCCTTTCTTGTTTTATATTCACAATATTTTAATTTAATTTTTTATATTCTTCATTAATAAAAGGTTCTTTCAGATAACCTGATTTCTCTAATTTCTTCAAGTAGCTTTTCGAAATAGTCTTTATCTATAAATGTCCCCTGTTTCATTCTTTCTTTATCTAAAACATAACCTTGAATAGTGAATGTTCTTAATACCTTTGTTGCCCATCTCCTAAATTGTGTAGCTCGGAGTTAATTAACTCTATAACCAACAGAAATTATAGCATCTAAATTATAGTAATCTGTTTGATACACTTTGCCATCTTCAGCAGTATGTTCCATTTTGGAACATACTGAATTTTTATCTAATTCGCCTTCATTAAATATATTATTTAAATGTTTTGTAATTGCTGGTCTTTGAACATCAAATAGCTCTGCAATCGCTTTTTGAGTCATCCATAAATTTTCGTCTTCATATCTGACTTGAATACCCTTATCTTTTTCTTGAATTTTAAATACTATAAATTCTTCTGCACTACTTCGTATCATTAAATCTTTACTCATATAGCCTCCTGAGATTTTTAATTTCTAACTACTTTAGCATAAATTATTGTATTCTTCATCACTAACTGGTTCTAACCATTCATTAGAAGTGTTTTCTCCAGGTACTTCTACTGCGATATGACTAAACCAAGAATCCTTTTTAGCTCCATGCCAATGTTTTACATTTGCAGGTATTGTAATTACCATTCCAGGTTTTAAACTTACTGCATCTTTACCTTCCTCTTGATACCAACCTGATCCTGCTACACAAATTAAAACTTGCCCTCCATCTTTGGTGCTTTTATGAATATGCCAATTATTTCTACAAGATGGTTCAAAAGTCACATTTGCTATAAATACATTACATTCTTTAGGATCAGTTAGGGGTTTTAAATAAGAATTGCCAATGAAATACTTTTTAAAAGCATCATTAGGCTTACCTAATCCAAAAATATTGCTTTTATCAAATTCATTCTTATTCATTTGCATCTTTTCCATATACTTCTTCTACTAAAGGGAATACACTCCATGCTTTTGCCCATCCACAGTAGAAAGCAAGTTGTGTAACCATTTCTACTACTTCTTCTTTAGTAAGACCATGTTTCTTTCCCAGCACTAAATGTGATTTGACTTGGGGATATGATCCTTGAGCCATTAAAGCTGAAATTGTTATCATACTTTTATCTCTTAAAGATAGCTTATCTTCTCTACTCCAAATTTCTCCAAATAATACATCATCATTTAATTCTGCAAATTTTGGTGCTAAATTCCCTAATTTATCTCTACCAGCGGTTTGTTTTTTCATTTTAATTTTCTCCTTATTTTTTATTTATTTTTATTTTATTAATTTTTTATATACTTCTAATAAAGCTATCATTTCTTTAGCAATCCCTATTTTGTCTTTATATTTTTTGATATTATCTTTTAAAATATTTTCTGCTTCTCTTAAAGGGACATATCTTAATTCAAAGTTTCCTCTTTTTTCTTCTTCAGTATATTCTGTTTTTTCTAAATTTGGTTTTTCATCTGTTTTAATTTCATAATAATATATTTCTGTTTTTCTATTTTTATTTTTTTCAGGCCAGTCTTTATAATAACAAGTGGCACATGCAAAAGGTTCAAGTTCTTTTATTCTTAAATTAATACCTGTTTCTTCTAATACTTCTCTATTAACTGCTTGAATTAAAGTTTCATTTTCTTCGACATGTCCTCCTGGAAATTGATAATCATTATAAGAGTATCCTAATAATAATTCATTATTGGAATTTATTAGTAACACTTTTACTCTTTTAACAATTTCTGTCATGTCTTGATCTTTTAAATTATGTTCATTAGTAATTAGTTGTATCATTATCATTACTTCCCTTTATTATAAGTTTAGCTTTATTGTTATTGGTTTTACTTTAGAACTTTTGGTAAATATTATTTTTGAAAATGAAATATTTCTATTTTTTATTTTATTTTAACATTCTTATACACCTATTCATTGCTCCTAAATGGTTTATTAGATCTGTTCTGGATAAGGCTGTTGTTACACGAGCAATTAATTGGGTAGTGTTAGGCCATGATATTGATTGTCCTAAAATAACTTTTATTTTTTCTTGTTCATACATATATTTTAATAATTCTGTTTCGTTTGCTATAACTCTTCCATAATTGCTTTTTTTATTTTTTAGTTCTGTGTAATCTAATATTTCAAAGAATCCAGCTTCAGGAAGTGTTCCTTTAGCAATTTTAACTCCTGGTATTCCTTCAAATAACTCTTTGATATTGAAATCATTTTTTGCATGTTTTATTATATCTTGTTCAATTTGATGCCTAATTGTTGAATCGGTTATTGTGTCCAAGCCTTCAACAAGGGATTTTAATAATTCTAATCGGTATTTATATTCTTCTATAATTGGAGTAAAGTATTTTTGGTATTCTTCATTTCTGCGTTTAGTAGAGTTAAATGCTCCTGCTAGGGCTTTTTCTTGTAGTACTGGTGAAGAGTCCATTGCTTGAAATATATAATTTCTGATACCTCTAATTATTACTTCATCTGCCACTATCATACCGGAACGAATTGATGCTAATCCATAGCTTTTTGATAAACCAGTTATTGTTATTGTATTATTGAAATATTTAGAATAAGTTCCCATTGGTTTGGATAGTTTATCTCTATTGTATGTTAGATCTCGATATATAATATCATCTATAACAAATACTCCTTTATTTAAGCAAATTTCTCCTATCTGCTCTAGAATATGGCTATTATCTTCATTCATAACTTTTCCTAAAGGATTGTGTGGGTTTTCATTTAAGAATGCTACTACTTTTGGAATATATCCTAACTGATCTTTATATTGTTGTTTTAATTTTTCATTTATTTGATCAATTTTTAAAGATAATTTTTGGGGATTAACATACCAATTATTTTCTTCTGATAATGGCAAAATTTCAACTGTAGCACCACTTATTCTTTCTGGCACTAAAGCAAATAATCCATAATTAGGTCCTGTCATTAGAACAACATCATAAGGTCTGGCAATTACTTTCATTATCATATTAAAAGCTTGGGTGGTAGAAACTGTAAAAATTATATTATCAATGTTTAATCCATTAGAACTTTTAAAACCTTCTTGTTTTAAATATTCTAAAATCATTTTTCTTGCTTCTTCATCTCCTGCGGACGTTGGATATTCAGAAACATTGTCTTCTTCAAGCGCTTTAATAATAGCTTCTTTGCATAGGGGGAAAGCAGGGGTTCTCATTGGACTGCCTCCTCCTAAAGATTTAGAACTCATATTTTTGATCTTATCATTTTCTAATTCGTATAAAGCATTACCATATAAGTTAAAACCATTATATATTTTTAATACTTCTTTTGAAAAAGGTTTTCCATCTTCTCTTTTTCCTAGATTTGGTAATCCACGAACAGGATACTCTAAAGTTGAATTATTTTCTAGGACTCTTTTTATAGATTTGGGGGATTTTTTCATTAATACCACCTCGATTGATTAATATTATACATACATTTATCAAGAGTGGAACAATTTTATGTATTTTTTCTTTGTATAATACTATTAGTAGCAATAATTTTTATTGCCAAAAATAATAATGGTTTTGTAACTATTTCTTTGTAATTACTAATAATAAATATTATAGTAGATAATTATTTAACCGATAATCTATTGCATCAGCATCAGGATAGTTGTTTTCATCCGCTGGCAAAGTTACGATTTTGTTGTTAATTGCCTCCAATATTCCAGTTTTGTCTTTTACTTTATCGCTTTTAGTAACTACAACCATTAATTGTCCATCTTCTGTATATTCAAATGCAAATAGTTTTTTGTCAAACATTTTATGCATCTGAACTGATAAAGCAATTCCATTGTTAACAGAAAATGATCCTGAATCACTATATGGAATAATATGTGCTGCTTCAAGTAGATAGGTTGTTGTATTATTATAGCTTGAAATTTCTATTGATTCTCCTGTTATTGCACATTTATATCCATAAGCTTTTAAAACCTCATTTCTAAATTTTCTTTGTTCTTCTGCAGATCTTCCTGTTTTGGAGTCTTCATCAGATAATTCTGTTTGAATATATATTTCGTTTAAACTCATAACTATTTCTTTGACATATTCTCTATCATAGATAACTTGACCTGCTTCATTAATAATACCTGCTGTTTCCAATCCATTTAAGACATATGATATAGGCCTTTTAAGTTCTGTTTGAACTTCTTTGTTCAAATTTTTAAAAGCCGCTAAATCCATTTTTTTATTGATAATATCTGAT
>CAZEAD010000071.1:0-4499 GCA_964510115.1 uncultured Mycoplasma sp. | reverse complement strand
TAAAATCAAACTATCTAATCTATCTAAAATTCCACCATGTCCTGGAATGAGATTAGAAAAATCTTTGATTTCGTATTGTCTTTTAATACTTGAAAATAATAAATCTCCTAACTGTCCTATGATTGATAGTAATAATGTTATAGGGATTATTATATCTAAAGCGATGCTAGAATCAATTACATATAAATAAAACATTATTGGAATTATAGTCCCCATTATTAAACCTCCAGCAAAACCTTCAATGGTTTTTTTTGGTGATATGCTAGAACAAAGTTTATGTTTTCCTATTAACATTCCAGTTACTAAGGCAAAAGTATCAGTAATAATTGTTATTAATGCTAAATATAAAATGTATGACAATCCTTGATTTCTTATAGTTATAAAACTAGTAAAAGCAAGGCTTATTAAAAGTGTTCCACTTAATAGATAGGAAGCATTTTCAATATTATATTGTTCTTTATCTTTAATAAATATCATAGGTAAGAAATATACTAAAACTGATATTATTAAAAATCTTATACTAATAACATATTGATTCTCATAATAGTTGCCACTAAAATATATGATTATTGCTGTTAGTATATATGAAGCTAATTTCATGATATGGCTTATTTTATGTTTTTTTTCATAAGCTTTAAGTAACTCATACATGCTCATGATGGCTAATATTATAGCAAATATTTGAAATGGGACTTTACCAACTATTAAGATTGGCACTGTAATAATTAGCATTACAATAGCACTAAGTATTCTTGTTTTCATCGTTTCACATCCTGACATTACTAATTATAATACACTATTTTAGTTTTGTATATATTATTTTCAAATATTGTTTTTTGATATTTAAGTGTTATAATATTTATATATTGGAGGTAAGTTATGAAGAAAAAATATGTTGTTTGCTTGGTTATTTTAATCGTTTTAATTCTGGCAATCGGTGGATTTTTTTGGTTAAAAAAAGCAAATAATAATACTGGTGATGCTAAAAATTTTAGCGAAGAATATACTGCTGTTGGTAGTGATAATGTTTTTGTTTATCGTAATATTGATGAAATTATTAATATTTTAGAACATGGTACAGGAGTTGTTTATTTGGGATTCCCAGAATGTCAATGGTGCCAAGCTTATGTTAAATATTTGAATGAGGTTGCTAAAGAGGTTGGTATTGATAAAATTTATTATTGTGATATTTATAAGGATAGAGCTGATAATACTGATGCTTATTTAAAAATTGTTTCTATTTTAGGTGATAATTTACTTTTTGATAATGAAGGAAAACCTAGAATTTATGTTCCAGATATCTCTTATGTTGTTAATGGTAAAATAATTGGTCATGATAATGAGTCTTCACTTGTTACTAGTGAGGATGGTACTCCTGATGAATACTGGACTAATGAAAGAGTTGAAAAGCTTAAAAAGAGAACTTATGATTATATGGATACTGTTTATGGGTATTTAAAATCTTGTACTGATTGTAATAAATAATTTTTTAAAAAAACCTAACTAATTTGATTAGTTAGGTTTTTTATTTAACTTTTTTGGTTTATTCTTTATCTTTTACTTCTTCTGGTTTAGATATTTCTTCTTTAGTATTATTTTCTAGTATTTCTTGTCTTGCTTTAGCAATTACACCAGATATACCAAGGATAGTAAATATAACTGCAATTATAAGATCTTTTGTTATAGCAGAAACAAATTCACTATTTCTATATAAATCTTGTAAAGTAACAAGACTATCTAATTTAGCTAGTTCTGCTAATGGGATAACAACAAGGGTTGCTACTACTACAATAATTATTGATAAAACTGCAACTGTTATAGGATAGAATTTATCTATTGGTCCTTTGAATAATTTATAACCAAATGCGATTCCGAAAGCAATAATAAATGCTAATAATGATAACATATAATTACCATATATATAAACCAAAATCCATGGCAATACTCCAATTATTCCTCCAAGTAAACCACCGATAATTCCTTTTACATATTTCATTTTTTTACTCCTTTCTTTAGTTTTAATGATACATATATATCATTTGTTATTATGATACCATACTTTTTTAATTTAGGATACTGTTTTTGGATTTTTATTGTTTATATAGATAATCATTTAAAAAATACGCAATTAATGCGTACTTTTTAAGGTTTAATATTGTACTTCGATACTTAATCTTTTAGTATTGGTTTTTATCTGCTTATTTATATCTTAATTAAGCATTTCTAACTTTCATCTTTCTTTAATAATATTTTTACTACACATATAAGTTATTATGAAATATCCTCCATAGATTATTATTAAGAATATTGCAGTCATAATGATAGATTCTAGAAGTTTTTCATTGCCAAGGTTTTCTAAAATGTAGTTACAGAACATTATTCCGAATATAGAATGGATTATAGCTATACAAAGTGGGAATAAGAAAAATATTGCTATTTGTCTAAACAGAGCTTTGTTAATTATTTTTTCGTCTGCTCCAATTTTTCTTAACATTTTAAATCTTTCTTTGTTATCACTACTTTCTGATAATTCTTTTAATGCTAGAATTGCTGCACTGCTAATTAAAAATATGATTCCTAAGTAAAGACCTATGAAAGTCACCATTGCTCCTAGTCCTATACTTGATTCATAAATACTTATTTTTGTATTTGCATTTATTGAATATGGATTGTTTGCTAGTTTTGTAACTTGTTCTTCGGTTAAAAGTTTCCCTGCTTTACTTTGATTTTTATAATTAGCTAGTAAAATGCTTTGATCTTTTAATGATTCATCTACTGCATTATCTGGTACAATGAATAATCCCATATTGGCATGAGAACTAGAAAGATGAATAAATCCTTTTTGATTTTCTTGGTATTTTGGTTGATAATTTCGATCAAGAAGTTGTATTTTAATATTCCTTTTTAAACCTTCTTCACGAATTGAAATCCAATTGTCATTGTCTGCTAATAAAATATATTCGTTATCGTTAAGTGAAAACTGTTTTTGTCCTAATAATTTAGCTGCTTTATTATAATCACTTATTTTTATAAAATCTTCTTTGACTTCATATATTAAGTTAGGATATTTTTGTTTAGCTTCTTGATAATATGTTCCTATAGTATCTTTTATACTAATATCTTTTGCTTGATAAATGGTTACCTCTACTATATCTTGAAGGTATTTATCAACATCAAATCCTAATTCTTCTAAGGCCTCTCTTGAAGTTTTTTTAGCAAATTTAATATAATTTTCGTCGTAATATAAATAATTTTCATTATTTTCATTTACAGGAATTATTCTTTTATAAAATTCAATATCAATTGGAACTTGTTTAGTTAAATTGGCTGTCATAGAATTTTTTATTGATAAAGCACTTGATAAAACACAGATTGTTACAAATAACATTAAACAAATAACTGTCATAGAAAATACTGTTGTATTAATTTTGCTACTAATTTGTCTTATTGTGAAACTATTTAGTCCTTTATAGTAAACTTTTTTTATACTTGTTATTATTTTAATTAATAAACCTGATAGTGACCAAAATATAAAAAATGTTGATACTGCTCCCATTATAATTGGAATAAATATTTGTTGTGCTTCTTGTATTTGTTCTATTCCTCCTGTTACAAGGTAGTAAGCATATCCTAAAACTACAGATGATATTAAGAAAATTATGGTGCACATAACAGGATTTTTTAGTTTTATTTTTTCACTTTTTTTACTGCCATATAAAAGATCAATTAATTTGCATCTACTAATGTTGATAGTATTAAAAATCATAACAAATAAATACATTATTCCAAAATAAATTAAGGTTTTTAGACAAGCACTGCTGGAAAAAGTAAAAGCAAAGTTTGTTAAGTCTGCTTCGAACATATTAGCTACTAAAATACTCATTAGTTGTGATAGTAAAATTCCTAATCCTAACCCTACTCCTAAGGATATAATACCTATAAAAATTGTTTCTAATAGAAGAATTGTCGATATCTTTTTTTTACTAATTCCTAAGGTTAGATATATTCCAAATTCTTGATTTCTTCTTTTGATTAAAAACTGGGAAGCGTAAATAATTAAAAATCCTAGTATGAAGGAAACAAAAACACTTACTCCTGATAAAATTTCTGTCATTAGTTTAATAATATCTTTTGTTGATGCTGAAACATTCATCATGACAGTTTGACTATCTAAAGAGTTGAAAACATAAAATATAGCTACACCAAGAATTAAAGTAAAAAAGTAGATAGCATAATCTTTTATACTTTTTTTAATGTTTTTTAGTGATAATTTACAAAGCATCATTTAAATCGCCACCTAATAATGTTACTACATTGATAATTTTGTCAAAAAATTCTTTTCTTGTGTCTGTTCCTTTATAAATTTCATTAAAAATGGTTCCATCTTTAATAAATATTACTCGATTAGAATAACTTGCTTTAAAAGCAACAAGTGTTACCATTAAAATGTGTGTTTTTAATGAATCGTATAAGTATATTAGTCTATCTAATAACATTTT
>CAZEAD010000070.1:0-4528 GCA_964510115.1 uncultured Mycoplasma sp. | reverse complement strand
ACTTTAGAAATGAATTTGGAACTGGTGCTGTATGTGGAGGAATATCTAAAACAGGATCTAACATCAGAGGATCTCATGCAATCCCTTCAGCTGTTATTGGACAACCAGGACATGCTGCTATTATTTATTATACTCAAGATGACCAAGGTAAAGGTTATTGGGGAATAGACAACAACGTTAGTGGCTGGACTCTATCTGAAAAAGGAGAAAGAATGTTACTAGGTTGGGGTAACGCAAGTTATAGTAGAGGTTCTTACCAAGTAGTATATATGGTTTTAGCTCAGGAAGTACTAAATGATTATGAAAATTTTGAAGCATGTGAAAAAATGATTATGCTAGCAAAAGCAAATGAAAATTTAGAAAAACAAGAAAGATTGTTAAGACAAGCCATTAAAATTCAACCAATAAATATTGATGCATGGTATGAATTGATTAATTTATATAATAATAACGAAGCAAAAACCGCTGACGATTATTATGATTTAGCAGAAGAATTGGCAGAAAGCTTAAAATATTTTCCATTACCAATGTATCAACTAACAAATTTAATAAAACCAAAATTAACTAGTGTTCAAGATATATATCGTTTTACTCTTTTACAAACAAGAATCTTAACAGAAGCTAGTCAAACACCAAACAATACAGCAGATAAATATTATGTATATCAACCTAGTGTTACAAAAGTAGAAGCTAATTATCTATTAGGAAGATTAGATAAAAATATAGCTACTTTCTCATTTGATGGGGAAGACGCAGGAAAGATAGTATTAGCAAGCAAATTCGATGACACTGGTATTCGTTGGGATTACAGCATAGATGGAAAACAAAACTGGAAAGAAGTTAGTTTCACAGCAAAAGAAGAACACAAACTTAAATTAACTCAACAAGAACTTGATAGTATTACTGCTGAAAATGATATTTACGTACATATAGTAGGAGTTGGTTATGAAGAAGAAAATCTATATAAAATAGATATAACCAATGGAACTATTCCCGCAAACTTATACGCTAATGATTTAGAAAATCGTATAGTAGGGGTAACATTAGAATTGGAATGGCGCTATCAATAAAGCTATTCATGTACTTAATATCTTGATATTTCTCCTAACTTAACTGGAGATAAGACTGTTCAAGCAAGAGTAGGAGCAACAAGCACTAGATTAGCAAGTGATATTAATACTTATACATTTACTGAAGATAATCAAACAAATACAAGAAAATATATTCCAGTATCTCATTTAACAATTGCTGGGGTATCTAGTGAAGCAACAAGTAATCAAGGAAATGCTGCATACATAATAGATGGAAATTATAATACTAGATGGCATTCAGCATGGAATGGAAGCGACAATAACAAATATATAATAATAAAATTCGATAGAGCAATTTTCCTATCTGCAATGGATTATGTTCCTGCTGGAGGAGGAAATGGAAAAATATTAGAAGGACAAATTCTAGGTAGCCTTGATGGAGAAACATTTACAGAAATTACAACTGTAAATTGGGCCAATAATGAAACAATAAAAACAATAGACTTTGAAGAATCACACGAACTCCAATACATAAAAATAGTAGGTAAAAGAACCTCAACTGCAGGAGGAGGAAGTTTCATAGCTGGTAGAATGTTTAATTTTTACCAAGATACAACCCATAATCCACATCCAACCGCAGGAATAGGATACAGTACAACAGAAATAACAAATAAAAACGTAGTAGCAAGATTAATAAATCCAAGTACTAATATCCAAATAACAAATAACGATGGTAATGATAGTTATACATTCACCAAAAATGGTACATTTACTTTTGAATTTATTGATGAAGTTACAAAAGAAAAAGGTAGTGCAATAGCCAAAGTAGATTGGATAGATAAGACTCCACCAACTGCTGATGTTGAATACAGTACTACATCTCCAACTAAAAATGAAGTCGAAGCAAAATTAGTAAATATAAGTGAAGAAGTAGAAATTCTAAATAATGGTGGAGAAGAAGAACCAAATAAATTGACCTATGTATTCCAAGAAAATGGAACATTTACCTTTAGATTCCGCGATCGAGCTGGAAATATAGGTACAGCAACTGCCAAAGTAGATTGGATTAGAGAGACATCAACTATGCCAAAAGCAACAATAACTTATAGTACAACAAAACCAACTAATAAAAATGTCGTAGCTACTATCAAATTTGATGAAGATAATATTAAAATAATTAATAACAATAATAAGAATACCTACACATTTAGGGAAAATGGCACATTTGTATTTAGATATCAAAATGAAGTTGGTGACATCGATGAAGCAATCGCAAAAGTAACTAACATAGATAAAGTGCCTCCAACCGCTTCAATAAAATACAATATAACTTATATAACAAATAAAAAAGTAATTGCAACATTAACAAATGCAAGTGAAAAAATAACAATATTAAATAACTCTGGAAAAAAAGATTATACATTTACTAAAAATGGTAATTTCGCATTTAAATTCCAAGATGCCGCAGGAAATACTGGTACAGCAATAGCACAAGTAAGTTGGATTACAAGCAGTAATAATAGTAATCCAAACAACCCAATAAATCCAAGTAATCCAGTAAATCCAAGCAATCCAGATAAGCCAAATAATAACCAACCAACATTGCCAAATCAAGAAGAATATAATGTTTATCAAAGCGATGAAACAACGATAATAATTCCAAAATCATCAGGTTTATTAGCGGGCTTAACACCAAGAAGAACTAAACTAAGTTTAAATAAAAATTTAGAAAAAGAAATTGGAACAAACTATGACTATTTCAACTTGTATTTAGAAACACCAACAAATGAAAAACAAGAAATACCAGAAATGCCAATCACTATAAGATTAAAACTTGATCCAAGCAAAATTCTAACAGCAGTTTATCAAATAAGTAACAACAATGAAATAACAAAATTAGAATATAGCAATGTTGGTTACGAACAAATAGAAATAACAACAAACAAACTTGAAGGATATATTTTATCATATAGAGAAAAAGAAACAAACAAAAATACAAATAACAAATTAATATATACTTTCTTTACACTATGTGTATTAGCATTCTCAGGTTCATTATATTACTATATTATTAAATATAGAAAAATTAAAAGAAAATCAAAATAGTTGAAAATAAAAATTAAGTATGCTATTATAAACATGTAATAAAAATAGCATACTTTTTTGTATGCAAGGAGGAACAAACTATGCAAACAAATATTCGCCAGGGGGGGGGGTACATTAAATAAAACCCCATTAAAAAAGATCAAAAAGATGAATATTATCATCTTTGTTTTGGTGGGAATATCATTATTTTCATTAACAACATTTACCAGCTATGCCTTATTTACCAATGAAGCTGAAGGGAGTAATTCTATTAATTTAACAGTCTCAACTGCAGGTAAAGTGTCAATTAGAATCTTTGCCCAAGATACAGGAACAGAGGTTGGAACATTAGCAAGTCACCAAAACATTATTAAATTTGATGTTAAAGATGGTTTTGTTATGGAATCATTTTCTTGTACAACAGGAGAAGCATCTTATAACAAAGCAACCAATGTTTTAACAATCAATAATGCCACAAAAAGTGGAACTTGTGAGATAAACTATGTTGCTGGTTATAGAAAACTATATGATTTGATTTTGAGTGAAGATTTAACTAAAACTAATGATGGTTTAGCGGTTACTAATGAGACTAATTCTAAAAAAGCTTCATTTTATTATAAGGGACAAGTAAATAATAATTATGTTTCTTTTGCTAATCAGTTATGGAGAATTGTTCGTACTAATGAGGATGGTAGTATAAGATTAATAATGCAGAATGGGATTGGTAATGCTGGATATCAATTTAATTTAACTCATGATCAATATCAATATATGTATTATAGTAATACAAATGTAGAAGGCGGTGCTAAAAAAAATTTAGAAGATTGGTATCAGAATAATTTGTCTTTATATGATTCTAAATTGGTAGTAAGTGAGTATTGTGAGCAAGCAAAAATTAGGTTTAGTAGTGATTTTGTGGCTGGAGGTGCAACATCAGAAATGACTTTGACGAGCAATAGTTATACTAAGGATTTAAGATGTGCTACAGATGCTAATGGCAAAGGTATATTGAATTTGAAAATTGGTTTGTTAACATTAGATGAAGCGATGTTTGCGGGTCTGCCTTTTGCTGGATTTGGTGATAACAATCCAAATGTATATTTAGTTATTAAAACTAATACATGGCTTATGAGCCCAACTGGATACATTGCTATATCAAATTTTACATCAGATGCTATTATTCGTCCTGAAGGTTACCTTGCTAATTTGGGAGTTCATGCTACTTATTCTGTATTGCGACCTGTAATATCTTTAAATAAAGATGTGTTAGTTTCTAGTGGCATGGGAACAAGTGATAAACCTTATGTGATATTGAATTAATGGAAAATAAGTAATTGAAAAGTAGAAAAAAGTATGTTATGATGTTTGTATAAATAGAAAATAGCATACTTTTTGTATGCAAGGAGGAAAAA
>CAZEAD010000069.1:0-4635 GCA_964510115.1 uncultured Mycoplasma sp. | reverse complement strand
ATTTTTCTGCCGTCAGGACGGTAGCCGTTGCTGACGGTGATTTTGTATTTTCGTGTATTGATTTTCTTGATGCTTGCCATAAAATATCCTTTCTCAATAGCCCATCATGCCCTGACTTTGGCTGTGGCTATCGTGACTCAACTTTTGACCATGAGCCAGCTTTATCAACGCTTCCCGGCGGCGCAGCTTGCTGTCCGTCCAGACTGGCGGCGCAGGGAGAGGTGGCAGATCTGCGTCCTGTTCCAGATGTTTCCCCACGATTTCCATAAACCATTTCTTGAACGTTTACTGCAGTTCCCCAAGAACTTGGAATATCATTTAATCTTCTATAAGTTATAGCACGTTCATTATTCCATGATCTAAATACAGCTTTGATAGCTTCCATAAGCTGTTCTTTTGGTTCTTGTGGAAAATCTGCATTAGCATGCTTCTTGTATTCTTCTTTATAAATTTCTACTACTTCTTTTAAATCTTCAGCAGTAAGTTCTGTATCGTAGGTAACATGTTTTGATTCTTTAATTTCATCAAATTTTCTTTCAAATGATGATTTTGGAAATCCCATAACAACATCTGCAAACATTTGGATAAATCTTCTGTAACTATCATATACAAATCTTGGATTATTTGTTGTTTTACTAAACCCTTCAGCGACTTTATCATTCAAGCCTAGGTTTAATACTGTATCCATCATACCAGGCATTGATGCTCTGGCACCACTTCTTACAGATACTAATAATGGGTTTTCTTGATCGCCCATTTTTTTACCTGTTGTTTCTTCTAATTCTTTTAATTTGTCCATGATTTCATTTACAATGTCTTCATGAATTGTTTTGTTATCTTCATAATACTTAGTACAAGCTTCTGTTGTGATCGTAAATCCTCTAGGAACTGGTAAACCAAGCCCTGCCATTTCAGCAAGATTTGCTCCTTTTCCTCCTAGAAGATTACGCATATCTTTATTACCTTCTTTAAAATTATATACGTATTTCATTATTATCTCCTTTTAATTTTTTATATTTTCTATCTTAGAATAATAGAATTTAAATCTTATTTTATCCTGATTTGTTTGCTATTTTGTAGTTATTAATCATGTACCTCCAAAGAGTATTTTAACATAAAAAAACTTATAAATACTAGCATTTAATGTTATTTTTATAAGTTTTTACAATTTATTATTCAATAGTTACTAATTTCTTATTTCTTTCTTTTAATGAATAAATACATCCACAGTAATCTTGGCGGTAAATATTATATTTTTTAGATAGTTCGATTGATTTTTTGTAACCATCTTTCTTTTTAAAATCTGAATATAAATATGGTATTTGATACTTTGTTTCTAGGCTTTTACCAATATTGTTTAAAATATCACTATGTTTATATGGGCTAACTGATAAAGTTGTTGTAAAGTAATCAAAGCCATGTTCTTTAGCATATTCTGCTGTTTTTTCTAATCTTAATCTATAGCAAATTGGGCATCTTTTTCCGCCTTCTTTTTCTTCTTCTAGTCCTTTTACTTTTTGAAAAAATTCTTGTTCATCATATTCAAGTGTGACTATTTTTATTTTGTTTTTTGATATAGCATTGATTACTTTTATTTGTTCTGTTAATCTTTTTTGATACTCATCTATTGGTTGGATATTTGGGTTGTAGTAAAAAACTGTAATATCAAAATAATCCAGAAGATATGTTAAAACATAACTACTACAAGGACCACAGCAACTATGAAGCAATAATCTTGAACCTTTTTTAATATTTTTTAGGGTTTCATCTAGTAATAGTTGATAGTTTGTCTTCATCTTCTAAACACTCCGCAAATTTATTTAATCCTATACTATGTGATCCTTTAATAAGAATTGTATCATCTTTTTTTAATATTTCATTTTTTCTTTTTATTAAATCATTAATATTGTTAAAAGAGTATATTATTCCTGAAAATCCTTTTTCTTTACTAGTAGTAGCAATTAGTTTAGAGGCTTCTCCTACTGTTATTAGCACATCTATATCTTTAATATTTTCGCCAATTGTTTTATGGATTTGTTTACTGTATTTTCCTGATTCTAAGATATCTCCTAAAACTGCTACTTTTCTACTTTGATATCTTTTTAAGATTTCTAGTGAAGATAGCATAGAATCTTTACTGGCATTATAACTGTCATCTATAAGTAAATAATTGTCTAAAGCTATTATATTCATTCTTCCTTTTTCAGTTTTGAATTTTCTTAAACCAGTTTTTATTTCATCGATAGTTAGTTTTAAATATAATCCTACCAAGATTGCTGCCATAGCATTATAAATATTGTGTTTTGCAATAGTTGGTATGATAAATTCTTCAAGTTTATTTTCTATTTTTACTTGGAATTTAATTTTGTTTTTTAATATTTGATAATCTTGACAGAATATATCATTGTCTTTATCAAATCCATATGTTTTTATTTGATAAATTGGTTTTGTTTCCTTAACTTTTTTTAGATATTCATCATCACCATTTATTATTAAGATATCATTCTTAGTAAAGTGTTTCGTTATTTCCATTTTAGCTTCAAATATTCCATATTGGTTTCTAAAATTACCAATATGTGCTGTTCCAATATTAGAAATAACTGCAATATTTGGTTTTGCTATACTGGCATAATACTCAATATCACCTTTATAAGATAATCCCATCTCAGAAATTAGTATTTCCGAATTTTTATTTAAATTTAAAATTGTTTTTGGTACTCCTATTTCGTTATTTTGATTTCCTTCATTTTTAAGAACTTGATATTTTTCATTTAAGACATAGTATATCATATCTTTGGTTGTTGTTTTTCCAACACTTCCAGTTACTCCAATGGTTGTAACTGGGTATTTATTTTTATAATACTTGGCTATATTTCCTAAAGCTTTAGTAGTATCTTTTACTTTAATAATTGTCACATCTTTTTTCATAAAGTTGTGAGTTTGATCAATTAGGAATGCTTTACAACCATTTTTATAGGCTTCTTCAAGAAAGATATGCCCATCAAATTTTTGCCCTATTATGGGAATAAACAAAGTAGTAGGATTCATTTTCTCTCTACTATCTGTTGATACATAATCTATACTATTTGGTAATGGTTTAGCTTGTAATAATTTACCATTAGTACAATTTAATATTTCTTCTATTGTTAAATGTAATTTGTTTTTCATATTTGTACTCCTAACTACTTTATTATACTATACATTTTAAAAAAAGCTCCTGTTTTTTCTTAATTATTTATTTTTTGAGATGTTGTTAACTCTTGAACTAATTTAGTATCGGAAATATATGGAACATAGACATTATTTACGATTTGGTAGTCTTCATCACCTTTACCGACAATTAGAATTATATCTTGTTTTGTGGCATCATTTATGGCTTTTCTAATAGCTTGTTCTCTATCTGGGATAACTTCATATGGTTTATTATATGGTTTTAAATAATTTATTAAGATATCACAAATTTCTTCGACTGTTTTAGTTTGAGGGTCTTCTGCTGTTAAATAAATATAACTAGCATATTTCCCGGATAAGTTACTCATCTCTTCTCTTCTATTTATACCTCGATCTCCAGGGCAACCAAAAACTACTTTGATATTTTTATTAGGAAAATCTTTTTTTACTGTGTTTAATAGTGCTTCAAAACTAAGTTTATTATGGGCATAGTCTACTATTATAGGACATTTACCATAAAATATGTTCATTCTTCCTTCTACTTTTGTTTTTAAAAGACCTGCTACTATTTTTTTATAATCTACTTTGAGAAGTTCTGCTACTATGATAGCAGCTGTAGCATTCAACGCATTAAAATCCCCTAAAATATTAATTTTGTAATCTTTTATTTCATTGTTGTGTTTAACTTGAAAAATAGTGCAAGTTTCTTTTTTTATTATGTTTTCGACAATATAATCGGCATAAGCATAACCATAAGTAATAATTTTTTTACCAGATAGTTTTTTTAAAATATACTCATAGTGATCAATTCCTCGATATAAAATTACTGTTTTACATTTTTGTAAGAATGCTATTTTGCAATCAAGGTAATCCTGGAAATCTTTATGTTCTAATGGAGAAATATGATCTTTCCAAATATTTACAAAAATTCCTATTTCAAATTCCATATTATAGATGCGATTCAATTTAGTTGCTTGGGATGAAACTTCCATGACTAAATATTTATTTGAAGTTTCTTTAGCTTCTTTTATACATTTATAAATATTAACTGATTCTTGAGTAGTATTATGGCTCTTCCCTGCAGTTTTTCCTGTATAATAATCAATTGTAGACATGTATGGAATTGGAGATTTTTCGGCTTCTGATAAAATATCTTTTAAAAAACTTAATGTTGTTGTTTTTCCTTTGGTTCCTGTTATACCAATTTTGTATAATTCTTTGCTTTTATCATCATATAATGTTTCTGCCACCAGAGCCATGGCTTTTCTAATATCTGTAACTATCAGATATGGGATGTCGACTTTGTATTCTTTTTCAGAAAGATAGGCTATGGCATTATTATTTTTAGCCTCTACTAAGTACTCTTCTTTAAAATTAGTTCCTTTGCATACAAAAATAGTATTCTTTGGAATTTCTTTAGAATAATATGAAATATTATCAATTATTTCAGATGTAAGATTAGTT
>CAZEAD010000068.1:2434-4758 GCA_964510115.1 uncultured Mycoplasma sp. | reverse complement strand
TTAGTACTTCTCTTATTTATCCTTGTTTTATTTTTTCTAATTTGTCTTTCTAATTTATCTATTGCAACATCAATGATAGCATAAAAATCTTCTCCTGTTTCTTCTACTCTTAAAGTATAACCTTTTAAGGGAATTGTTATTTCTGCTTTTTGTTTTGGACCATTTACTTTAAATAAAACGTTAGCTGTTATGCTATCATCATCTTCGATATACTTTTTAATTCTTGAAAGTTTTTCTAAAGTATAATCCTTCATTGAATCTGTTATTTTTTGTTTTTCACCACGAATATTTAATTTCATCAATATCCATCCTTTCTAGTTTTATTATAACATAGCGGTTCTTAAAGTCAAAGTTTTATAGCTAGATTTGTCGCTTTTGTTACATGTAAAATTACCTTAATATTATAATTGGATGAAAAAAGCCACTATCTAGTGGCTATGGTTTCTTTAACAACTCTTACTGCTTGGGCTTGTAATCCTTTACTAGTTTCTACTAATTCAAAATTTACATAATCACCTTCGTTTAGAGTCTTATAACCATTCATGTCTATGGCACTATAATGAACAAAGATATCTTTATTGTCTTTATATTCAATGAAGCCATATCCTTTTTCATTATTAAACCACTTAATGAATCCTGTCATAAATTACCACCTCTTTTCTTTTTACTTTTATGTGTGCACGTTTATAATGTTATCATGTATATCATAATAATTATTTAATTGGTCTTAATATGTCGTTTTATAGTTCTGTTTGTAATTTTCATAAAAAAAATCAGAATAAATTTTCTGATTTAGGGAAGTTTTGACAGAAAAACCACTATTTAGTGGCTATTTCTTCTTTTACAACTCTTACTGCTTGGGCTTGTAATCCTTTGCTTGTTTCTATTAATTCAAAGTTTACATAGTCACCTTCATTTAGAGTTTTATAGCCATTCATATCAATAGCACTGTAATGAATAAAGACATCTTTATTGTCTTTATGTTTAATAAATCCATATCCTTTTTTGTTATTAAACCATTTTACTAAGCCATTCATATATTATCACTCCTTCCCTTTTTATTTTGATGTGGGCAAGTTTAATAATATCATACTTAATTATTCTTAGATTTAAATGGTCATAACTTGTCGTTTTTTAGTCCTATTTTAATATCATTTTTTTAAAGTCTTTTTTATAACTTCGTGATATTAAACTACAGACTATGCCATTTTGAAAGATAATTTGTTTTTCTTTGATATTTATTCTTTTAACATTATTTTTGTTTACTATAGCACTGCGATGAGTCTGAATGAAATCTTCATTTAGTTTTTTCTTGATGTCATTTAAGGGTTTATTAACAGGAACATTTTCAGTACTACTGACTATAATGGATTTTTTTGTATTTGCTTCTTTTTCGATGTAATATATTTCTTCATATGGTATTCTTCTGATATTTCCTTTACTTTTAATTGTTAAAGTATTTTCATCATCAGAATTATGTATTTGAGCTATATATTTAATACAGTCTAATAAACTGTTATACTCTGATGTTTTATCATTTATTACTTTAGTATTAAATGGATATTCTTCTTCGATTGTATGTTTTAAATTTAAATTATTAATATTAATTATAAAAATAAAAGAGTTGTGATCTTTGTATTGTTTTCTTATCTTCTTTAATATGTCTTTGCTGTTGCCATTAGTATCTGATATTATATATACATTTGGTTTGTGTTTTTCTTTAAGATATTGTTCTAGTCTTTTATTGTCATTATTAAAACTATAATATTCGTAATAAAAGTCGTAACTCATAAAGCCTTTATTAATAATGTCATGTATTTTTGTCTCAACTTCTTTATCATTGTTGATAGTAACTATTTTTAACATTTTTGCTCCTTTTGTACTGTCATCATCTTTATGATAATATTTTACAGTTATTTTAATATTAGCTTTTTCAGGTCTTTTTTGTGATTTCTAGATAATAAATTGCATGTTACACCATTGAAAAAGATTATTTTCTTTTCTTTTAAATTAATTCTTTTTACGTTGTTTTTATTTATGATTGCACTTCTATGGCTTTGAATAAAATCGGAATTTAATCTGCTTTTTATTTCACTAAGTGGTTTATTAATATTGAAACTTTCTGTAATACTTACCACTACACAATTTTTACTATTAGGTATTTTCTCAATATAGAGGATTTCTTCATATGGTATTCTTCTGATAATACCTTCATATTTGATTGGCAAAACATTTTCTTTTTCTTCATGAACTGCGGCTAAATAATTTACGCAATCCTCTAATATGGTATTATCTTGTAAAATGTCTATTACAGCTTTGGTATT
>CAZEAD010000068.1:0-2424 GCA_964510115.1 uncultured Mycoplasma sp. | reverse complement strand
CTTTTCGATTTCTTGCTGTAGGTCTTTATTATGAGTAATTATAAAAACAAAAGCATTTATTTGTTTATACTTATTTTTGATTTTATTTATTATTTCTAGACTTTCTTTATTGGAATCTTCGATGATGTAGAAGCTTTGGGAGTGTTTTTCTTGTAAATAGGCATCTAAGTTTTTTTCATCATGGTAGAAATTATGATATTCATAATAAAACTCATAATTCATAAATCCTTTATCTACAATATAATGTACTCTTCTTTCCACTTCCTTGCTATTATTAATTGTCACTATTTTTAACATACTTATTTCCTCTTTCTTACTGCATCCCCTTTTTACTGTTTTATTTTAGTATTAGCTTTAAGAAAGCATTTTTATGTATTGTATTAATTGTTCTTACTGAATAATATTTTTGTTCTTTTCCATATTTATCAAATTCCATTGTATCTGCAATAAAATTTAAGCTCTGCTTCTTCCAATATATCCTCATTATGATTTCTTTTTCATATTCGTTTAAACCTTTTTCATCACATAGTTGTTCTAAATCTTTTTTGTTTGTATTAAAAAATAGTGTAGTTAATCTTTTTGGCATCTTTCAACATCCTTTACTACTATATAATGCATATAAGTTGAAACTAAACTCCCCAATATTATACATAAAAATACACTTACATATATGCTAGGTATTAGAGCTGTTATTATGAAAAACATTGTCCATGTACAGGTTGTACAAGTTACTGTTGAATTTAAATGAAATGTTTCTCCTAGTATTGTTCTTGTAAAAAAAAATCCTATCAAAAAAAATGAAAGTTCTGCAAAAGCATTGTTGAATATTGCAATTGTTACTACTCCAACTGTTTGTATTAGTTTAAGTGGAACTGTTATGCCATAGAATTTGATGTTTTCAATAAGGTGTGTTAGCCTTTCTGCTTTTTCTTGAGCATAAAAATCTATGCTTTCAGCATTATTTAACCATATTCCATTCTTATGCTTTCTTACTTTCTTTTTATTCTTTTTTTCACTATTTTCTTTCATCTAAAACCCTCCTTAATTCTGTAATAAGTTCAGGGCCCACATCACTTATTACTAGTTAATAATTATTTTCTATTAACTAATTTTTTTGCAATTTTTTTGGCGAATTGTCCTTCTTTGTCGAACTTTCCCCACCATAGCCAGCATCCTGCTTCCATTCCTTCTCACTCCTTTTATTCAAATAAATTTCCTTTATCAAAATTATGAAAGCCATAATGATGAAATAATCAAGTGATAATATTAATTTAGTCATTGAATCTATTGTGGCATAATCAATAAATCTGACTTTATAGAAATAGCATATATATTGTACAATAGTATTAATGATTAATGCTGCTATTCCATACAATATATATTTTGGATTTTTCTTAGAATAGAAGTAACAAAATGCTATAGAAAAAAGTAATATAAATACTTGTAATACACCATAATCAAATACTTGGTTTATTATTATATTTAGTAATAGATAAAGCATGCTATATTTAAATATTTTCTTTGATTCTTTTACTCGAAACACCAATAATACAGTGGCGTAAAAATTAAGAATACAAGTTATCCATGATGAAATAGTTACATAGCATTTACTTTTACTAAAAATTATTAAATTATCATATGTAATTTTATAATATGGAAATCCTAAACTATCAAGTGCTGCATTTACTACAACCAAACTTATTAATATTAAAAATAACCATACTACAACTTTGCCAACTTTTTCATTTACTCCTAACCATTTAATAAAATCTTTCATATACATCATCTTCATTATAAAAATTTATATAGTGTTTTTTGCGCAATCTATGTGCAAATATATTAAATTGTTGGAAAAATATTCCAGTTCAAGAGATTATTTTAAGCACACAAAGTGTGCTTGAATATTAGTAATCAATAATTATTTTTAGTCATTAGTTTTGTTTTTTCTATCTTTTATTATGCTTGTTTTAAATACTATCCAGACAATAAGAATAAATATGGCTATATATATCCATTTACCAAGAGTTTTATTTTTTAGCAAATAGATAATAGATGCTATAGCAAACAAGATATTCATAGCATATATTGCCAAGACAGTATTTTTATGAGATAACCCCATGGCTAGGAGTTGGTGATGTAGGTGGCTTTTGTCTGGTAAAAATATGGGTTGATGTTTTAAGGCTCTTCTTATGATTGCGAATAATGTATCTAATATTGGTATACCTAATATCATTATTGGCACAAGAAGTGAAATCATAGTGGCTGTTTTGAAGCCTAATAACGAAATAGTAGCTATCATAAATCCTTGAAACATAGATCCCGAATCTCCAGAGAAAATACTGGCTGGGTAAAAATTATGATATAAAAACCCTAAGGTTGATCCAAGCATAATGAATGCTAAACTAACATTTAGTGCTCCTAGAT
>CAZEAD010000067.1:0-5093 GCA_964510115.1 uncultured Mycoplasma sp. | reverse complement strand
AAAGATTCAACTATCGAGGAATTCTCGATAGTTCAAAAAGAAGGAAATAGAGATGTTACTAGAAATATAAAATATTATAATTTAGATGCTGTTATTTCAGTAGGATATAGGGTAAATTCAGATAAGGCTATTCAATTTAGAAGATGGGCAACCTATATATTAAAAGAGTTTTCTAAAAAGGGGTACATAATTGATAAAAAGAGAATGGCAAATGGAGCATTCTTCGATGAAGATTATTATGATTCTTTACTTGCTGAAATAAGAGAAATAAGACTATCTGAAAGAAGATTTTACCAAAAAGTTACAGATATTTATGCTACTAGTGTGGATTATGATTCTAAAGCTCCAACTACTATTAAGTTTTTTAAGAAAGTGCAAAATAAAATGCATTATGCGGTAACTCACAATACTGCAACAGAAATTATTTATAATCGATCTGATAGTAAAAAAAATCATATGGGATTAACGTCTTGGGAAAATAGTCCTAATGGTAAAATATTGGAAACAGATGTAGTAATTGCCAAAAATTATTTAAGTAAAGATGAATTAGAGAGTTTAGAACTTATTGTTTCGGCATTTCTTGATTTAGCAGAAAACAGAGCAAAAAGACATATTCCAATGACAATGGAAGATTGGTCTAAAAGAATAGATAAGTATTTATTATCAGATGATTTAGATGTATTAAAAGATGCAGGAAAAATATCACATAAAATTGCTTGTGATAAAGCCTTGTCTGAATTTGAAAGATATAGGGTTACCCAAGATAAAATCTTTGAATCTGATTTTGATAAATTTATTCTAGACTCAACTAAAGATATTAAATAATTTTTTCGCATACGTGTATTGTTATGATACCAGTAAGTAATTTGTTAAAATTATTTGAATTTGATATAATTTTTATGTAATGGGAGGTTATATTTTATGATAATAATAACTAAATTAAAAACACCTAAAAAGTATACAGAGATAGAAATGCCAAATTTTGAAACACAACGTGCAAAAGTAATTTGGTTAAGATCT
The DNA here is from genome assembly GCA_964510115.1 of uncultured Mycoplasma sp. Taxonomy (GTDB): domain Bacteria; phylum Bacillota_I; class Bacilli_A; order RF39; family UBA660; genus UMGS1572. The sequence goes on along the minus strand of CAZEAD010000067.1, from coordinate 4,073 downwards.
CAAAAAAAATTATTATTACTATCGACAATAAAAAGTGTGGGTGTTCAAGTTAAAGATATAAAACAGATGATATATTCAGAAGATTCAAAATTGATTTCTTTATATACAAAATTTAATAGAATAAAACAATCTTATAGTGATGATGATTATATAACAATAACAAAAAGAAAGCCTATAAATAAGGATTTAATCAGTGCGGATTGGATAATAAATGCTAATATAAGTGATAAATCTGTTAGTGATTTAGAGCAAGAATATAATGATTTAAATATTAAGATTTTTAAATTAATTGAAGCAAAAGCAACTAGTCTATATAAAAATAAATTAGATAATAAAATAAGATTATATCAATATAAATTATTATGTTTAAAAGAGTATTTAGATAGTAAATTAAAATTAAATGGTATAGATAGTACATCTGAAGAAGAAAAAGATAATTTAGTTAATTTATCACTTGTTGATATACCAATTGTGTCTGAAAGTGAAGAATTACTTTGTACTAATATTTTTGCAAAAACATCTAGAGATGAACATTTAATTAAATCTCGTAGCATTTATGATAGGAAGAATAATTAATAAGTTTAGAAAGCGATGCTAAATTATTATTGTTTTTTAAATTGTAGCATGTATTTAATGATTAATTTAAATAATCGATTTGTGGATAACTGTAACTAAGATATCATTGGGAAATTAGCCATGATAATTCGATTTATAAAATGTAAAGGTTAATTTTGGTTAATCCTTTTTGTTTTTTTAAAAGGAGTTTGGTTAATTATCAAATAGTAAAAGATCTGTGGTTATCAATCAAATACATGATATAATAACTAATAGTAATTTATAAATAAAATTGTATTTATAGTTAGTTGGTTAATATGGATTAATTAAAAAAGTGGAGATAAAAAAATGATAGAAAATTTGGAAAGGTATAAAATAAAGACAAATGAAAAACATAACAATGGGGGGACTTTATATTTAATTAATAATCTTTTATACAAATATTATGGTGAAGTAAATTATTTTATAGAAGAAAAAGAAAGAAATATAGATTTTCTTATCAAAAAGATTATTCCTAATACTCCTCGAATTATAGAAAAATTAGAAAAAAATGGGCAATTTTGTGGATATATTATGGAGCATATTAGAGATTCTAAAACATTAAGGGAAGGAATGAAAGAAAATATTCCTGAAGATATTAAACTGTCTATTATTGCAGATATATATCAAGCTTTAAAGGCACTTCACGAATTAGGAGCTTGTTTAGGAGATATTCATATGGATAATTTTCTTTTTCAAGGTGATAGAGGATTTGCAATTGATTTGGATGAGATAAGATTTCCTGGAGATGAGTTTAAATTTCGTGAGTGTTATTTGGTAAAAGAATATAAAGATTCAATGATAAGTAAAAAAGCTACTAAAAATACAGATAATATAAAAGTAGCAATATGTTGCCTATCTTTTTTATATCAGGTTGATTTAGAAGAAATTATTATGAATAATTCATTAAAAGAAGTAAAGGAAAAATTGAGAATTATTCTTCCATTATCACAATATAAAACGATAGAAAAAGTTTTTGATTTAAATAATTTATATTATTTGGATGATATTATATGTAGTACAAATGCACATATAAAAAAAGTATAAATTACAAGTATACTTTAAGATGTGGATAATTTAATATTTATATCTAATTTTTAAATGTTAAATGTTATAATATATATGTATGGAGGTTATTTTATGAAATCAAAAGTTTATTTTACAAAAAATGTTACTGAAGATAGTTTGGTTAAAATTTATGAAGCATTAGGGGTTAATCTTCCTGGTAAGGTTGCTGTTAAGTTACATTCTGGAGAAGAGGGTAATAGAAATTATTTAAAGCCAGAATTTGTTAAGGCACTTGTTGAAAGAGTTAATGGTACTGTTGTTGAGTGTAACACTGCTTATTCTGGAGCTAGAAATACGACTGAAAAACATAAAAAATTAATGGAAGATCATGGATGGAGTAAGTATTTTGATGTTGATATTATGGATGCTTCTGGTCCTGATATGGTACTTGAAATACCAGATGGTGTTCAAATTAAAGAAAATTATGTTGGTAAAAATTTAGCTAATTATGATTCGATGTTAGTTTTATCGCATTTTAAAGGTCACGCTATGGGAGGATTTGGTGGAGCTTTAAAGCAGTTATCTATTGGATGTGCATCTTCTTATGGAAAGGCTTATATTCATGGAGCAGGTGATGTTAATGGTAATGTATTTGCAACTGAACAATTATCTTTTGTTAAATCTATGGGTGATGCTGCTAGTAGTGTTCATAAATATTTTAAAGGTAACATTGTTTATGTAAATGCGATGATTAATATTTCAATGGATTGTGATTGTGATGGAAATGCTTCTTTGCCTTGTATGCATGATATTGGTATTTTGGCTAGTTTAGATCCTGTAGCTATTGATCAAGCATGTGTGGATATTGTTTATAATAGTGATGATTCTGGTAAAGATAAATTAATTAAAAGAATTGAGGATAAAAAGGGAATTTATATTATTGAAACTGCTGAGAAACATGGTATTGGTTCTAGAGAATATGAACTTATAAACATAGATTAATTTTTGAAGGGCTTTTGACAGCTCTTTTTGTATATTTTTAGAAAAAATATCAAAACTATTATTAGGTGATGTTCTGTGAATAAGAGTATTTGGCTATATAATAGAAAAATAAATGTTGATAAGTCTTTAGATAGTGACAAAGATGTTGATGTTTTAATTATTGGTGGGGGCATAACGGGAATGCAAACAGCTTATTATTTAAAAGATAAGAATATGTCTGTTTGTTTAGTTGATGCTTCTTTTTGTGGGAGTGGTGTTACTTCATATAGTACAGGAAAATTAACTTATTTTCAGGATAAGTATCTTAATATCTTTAATATGCATGGTTTTGATGTTGTTAAAAAGTATTATGAATCTCAAAAATATGCTATTCAATTGGCAATTGATACTATTAATAAAGAAAAAATAGATTGTTCTTTGGATGGAGTTTCTTCTTATTTGTTTGCTTCTTTGGAATCTCAGAAGAGTGTTTTATTAAAAAATTTAGATCTTTTTAAAAAAATGGGAGTTAAGCCTTTAGAAATACATGATTTTTTAGGAAAATATATGGCTATTTTGGTAGATGATACTTATGTTTTGCATCCATTTGATTATGTTAATGGTTTAAAAAAAATTGTTTCTAAGAAGGTTTCTATTTATGAAAATACAAAAATTATTAGTATTGAGAAAAAGGATGATTTTTATCTTTGTAATTCTGAAAAATATAAAATAAAATGTAAAAATGTTGTGGTTGCTTGTCATTATCCTTTTTTTGCTTTACCATTTTTGTTACCTTTGAAATCTCATATTGAAAAGAGTTATTTGATGTGCTCTAAGAATAAAGAAATTGGATATTTTAGTGCTATTAGTTTGGATAAACCTCTTATTTCTCTTCGTTATTTTAATGATAATTTTAATTATTTGATTCAGGTTTCAAATAGTTATTGTTTAGGTAATGGTAATGACGAAAAAAAAGTTTTTGATGATTCATTGAATAAGTTTTTAGGGAATTCTGATGCTAATATTTTGTATTGGTCTAATAGGGATATCATTACTAATGATTATCTACCTTATATTGGTTCAGTAGCAAAGGGTTTTTATATAGGAACTGGGTATAATACATGGGGTCTTACAAATGGAATTTTGGCTGGGAAAATAATTAGTGATTTAATTTGTAATGTTGATAATGAGTATGTTTCTTTATTTGCGGTAAACAGAGGTCTTAAAATTACGAATTTGTTTAAAGATATATTACTTAATGTTAAAAGTTTTAGTATGGCTTATTTGTTACGTAATAGGTCTTGGTATAAGGATGTTATTTTTTGTAAGTATAATGGTGATGATGTAGGAATATATACTGATCTTTCTGGAGAAAAACATATTGTTTATAATAGATGTCCTCATTTGAAATGTAAATTGTTATTTAATGAAGTTTTAAAAACTTGGGATTGTCCATGCCATGGTTCTAGATTTAATTTAGATGGGAAGTT
>CAZEAD010000066.1:0-5099 GCA_964510115.1 uncultured Mycoplasma sp. | reverse complement strand
ACATTTGTTTTGCATGCAATTATTTTTTACTAAATTATTACTTTACAAAACAGATTTATATATTGTAAAACTAACATGAGAAAAGTTTGTCAAAGAAAATAATAATTACTAAGGAAGATATTGAAGATTGAAGTTGTAAGATAAAAGTGTACGTAAAAAATTGTATGCTTTATTTTTTTCTTTCTTTTATTAATTTGGATTCATTACTTGAATTTTTAAATTCCATTTCTTCAGGACTTTCTAATATTATTAAATTATAAAATTTAACATTACATTTATTATAAATTGTTTTTACTTCATTAAGAGTAATTCCTTCAGTGTACCATTCAAAGTATTTTTGATAATATTTACTTTTTTTAAATAGCAATATTCTTCCAGATACTGTAAATAAATCAATGATATCATTATCATCAATATCACCATCAACCCTTTTAAACCCTAATCTTTCTATATTTAATACACTATTTAATGTAGAAACACTTTGATATGAGCATGATTCTAAATTCATTTCTTTTTCTATAAAATCTGTTAAATAAGATAAAACTTTAAATCCATCTTCGCGACTCATTCCTTCTGGGAACACAAAAGGTTTAAATGGCCAATTAATTACTCCAATATTATCAGTTCTATTTCGATATTCACCAATCCTATGATAGTTAATATAATATAATCTATATATGCTTTAATTTCCAAGTTGGTGATCTTCTAATTCCGCATTCAACTCGTAATCTCTGTTAATAGATGAAGATAAATCCGCAATTTTGATTTTTAATTTTTCTAGCTTCTCTTTAAGACTCATCGTTTAATCATCCTTTCTATTAAATTTCCTCTTGGTTATCTTTGTATTTTGATTCATATAATTCTATTTCATCATCATCATATGAAATTTCTTCAGGCTTTGGTAGCTCCTTAACAGAAGATAATCCAAAATAATCAAGAAAAGCATCTGTTACACCATATAGAATTGGTCTTCCTACTTTCTCACTCTTACCTACTTCTTTAATAAAATCCCTTGCTACTAAATTTCTAATCATTTGAGCAGAATTAATTCCTCGTAACTCATCTACCTCTGCCCTAGTTATTGGCTCATTATATGCAATAATAGCTAAAGTTTCTAAAGCTGATTGAGAAAGATTACGCATGCTAGTTAACTCTGTTAGTTTTTGATAATATTCCTTGTATTCATTTTTGGTTGTTAATTTATATATTTCTCCATACTTATGGAGTTCTATTCCTCGGTTTGGGGATTTATAGTCTTCGATGAGAAGAGTTAGTGTTTTTATTAATTCTTGATCGTCTATTGATAATGTTTCTTTTATTTCTTCTTTAGTTATTCCATCGTCTCCGACTAAAAATAGTAAACCTTCTAATGCGGCTTTCATGATAATGCCTCCTCAATAAATATTTTAGAAAAGTTGTTTTGTTGACTTATTATTATTTCATGATCTTTGGCCATTTCTAAAATTGATAGAAATGTTACTACTATATGGGGTTTAGAACTGCTTTCAAATAATTCAAAAAACTCAACTTTCTTTTTTTGTTTTAGAATATTTCTAATTGAAATAGTTTTTTCTTCAATTGATAATTCTTTGGTAGTTATCTTTGTATTAATTGGCTTTTCTTGTTCTTTTCTTTTTAAAAAGCTTTGAAAAGCTAATAGTAAATCATCTAAGGAAATGTCGTTTGATAACTTAATAGTATCATTTTGGTATTCTTTAAGATTAGAAGGATATTTTGTGAATATTTCTTTTCTTTGTTCTTCAAGGTTTTTAAACTTTGCTGATAATTCTTTATAATTTTGATATTCTAAAAGGCGGTTAACAAGATTTTCTTTGATTTCTTGGAATTCTTCATCTTCTTCGATTGATATGTTTGGTAATAAAAGTTTACTTTTTAAATAAGTTAGTTCTGATGCTAATGTCAAATATTCTGAGGCTTTAGTTATATCAATATTGGATAGTTCTTCAATATATTTTAAGTATTGATTGGTAATTTCTACTATTTCTATATCCATGATGTCCATTTTTGATTCTTTTATTAAATGTAATAGTAAATCTAATGGTCCTTCAAAATCATTTAATTTAAATTGATACTCCATATTTAATCACCTTTACTTTGATTATTATAGCAAAAAAAAACTAGGAATTCTAGTTTTTTGGTTTAAATATAAGAGCAAATATGAAGCTAAAGAGAATGGCTGAGGCTATTCCTGCAGAAGTTAAATTAAATATTCCCATGGCTATTCCCATGAGTCCTGATTCAGTTGTTGTTTTCATAGCTCCATGAATTAGAAGATGTCCAAATGATGTTATTGGAACTAATGCTCCTCCTCCGACTGTTACTATTATTTTATCATAGATGTTAAAAATATCTAATGCTGCTCCAATTACTACAAAGATACTTGTTATGTGTCCTGGGGTTAGTTTAGTATTATCTAGTATTATTTGGGCAATTAAACATAATGCTCCAACAAATAAAAATGAATATATATAGGTCATAGTACACTCTCCAAACATACTGCATGGCAAATTGATAAAATTGGTTGTTTTTGATAGGCTATTGTTGGTGAAAATAAAGCTCCAGTTGGTAATAATAAAACTTTCTTTAGTTTTTTGGCTTTTAATTGTTCATAAATATAACTATAGTTAATTAAAGCACTACATACTGGTCCTGATCCTCCAGCAGTTACTTCTTCTGTTTTATTAAAATCATACAACATTGCTCCACAATCATTGTAATTATCTTTAAGTTCTATTTTATACATTTCTTTCATATAGTCTCGTAATATTTCTTTACCATATATACCTAGATCTCCAGTTAGTATTAAATCATAATCATTTACTGTTTCATTGTTTTCTAACAAATGGCGATATAGTGTATCTGCAGCGGCTGGGGCCATGACTGCTCCCATATTATTAACATCTGTTTGATTTAAATCCACTATTTTTCCTATGGTAGCACTAGATATTTTTACTTTTGTTTTTTCGTCTGTTAACATTATTGCTGCTCCTCCAGTCGCAGTAAAGGTTGCTGTTTTTGGTTTTGGTGCTCCATACTCTACAGGGTTTCGAAACTGTTTTTCGGCTGCTAAATTGTGAGAACTGGTAACGCAGATGGCATTTTTTATTTGTTTTGATTCTATCATGTTTGCAGCAATTATCATTTCTTCAGATGATGTTGCACAGGCATTATAAACTCCTAAAAAAGGAATGTTAGTATTTTTTGCACCATATGATGAAGCTACGATTTGATTAGATAAGTCTCCTCCTATTAATAGGTTGATATCTGTTGATTTAGTTTTTGCTTTTTTTAATAATTCATTTATGGTTTCTTCTTGAAGTTTTATTTCTGATAATTCAAATGATTTATCTAAATAGTAATTGTCAAAGTGTTTATCAAAATATTTTCCATATGGCCCTTGAAATTCTAAGTTTCCTGATAAGGTTGCTGTTTCTTTTACATAGACATTATTAAATTTCATTTTTTATCCTCCCATCACTAAATAACGAATCATTCCAAATATGTATGCCGATACTACTCCATACAGTATTACACTTCCTGCTAGTTTAAACATGTTTGCTCCAAGTCCATATATAGGTCCTTCATGTTTATAATCTAGAGCTGCGCTTTGCATAGAATGGGCAAATCCTGTAATTGGTATTATGACTCCCATTCTGCCGAATTTAACAAAACTATCAAAGAAACCTAAGGCTGTAAACAAACAAGCTAAGAAGATAAGTGTTGTTATCATAAATATTGAAGCATCATTTTTGGATATTTCAAAAACATAGGAATAAAGTTCTATTAAAAAATTACCAAATGCTCCAATTAGTCCTCCAACTGCAAAGGCTACTAAAGCATTTTTTACTTTATTTTCATTGGCACTATGTTTTTTTACTAATTGTTCATAATTTTCTTGTTTCATTTTTTATCACCATTTATATGATGAGATGTTTTGAAAATTTTATACAAAAAAAGATTACGCTATTAACCGAGTTCGTAATCTTTCTAATATTTCTTTTTCTTTTCTGGAAACTTGAACTTGACTCATTCCTAGTATTTGTGATGTTTCACTTTGAGTGTATCCATATTCGTAACGACTTGCTAGAAGTTGTTGTTCCCAATCTTTTAAGCTTGAAATAGCACTTTTTAAATCAATTATATCTTCTTGCATATTTGGATCTTTATAAGCTACTGTACTATATAAATTCAATTCTTCTTTTTCTTTATCTAAACTGTCTACTAAAGTATTAGCTATTTTTGCTTCTTCAAGCAATTTTATGTCTATTTCTAAATACTGGGCTATTTCTAAATCACTAGGATTTTTATTGGTTGATTGGGCTAGTATGTTTCTTGCTTGTTCAACTTTTTGATTTAGTTTTACTAAATCTTTACTAACTTTAAAGAAGTTTGACTCTCTTAAATATTTGTTGACTTCTCCAAGGATATAAAAGTAAGCATATGTAGTAAATTTGGTATTGTGGTTGGTATTATAGTTTTTTTGAGCATTTAAAAGTCCAATTACTGCGACTTGATATAAATCATCATATTCAAAGTAGTATGTGTATTTAGATATTATTGAGTTTATTAGTTTATTATATTTAGAAATATCTATTTGTTCTTCTATCATACGTTTATTACCTCCAAGGCTCTCTCTTCAAAATCTAGTTGATATAAATATTCTAAGGGGTCTTTACTATAATTAATAAAGGTTGTTATTCCACATACCATAAATTTACCATGTGATGCTTTGATAAGATCATAGTTTTTTTTAAAAACATCGATGCCATATTGGTCTATATAGGTAACTTTTTCTAAGTTGATTAAGAGGTATTTTATGCCATTATTAATTATGGTATCTGTTATATTGCTTTCTATAATTGATGCTGTATCACCATTTATTAAACCTTTTAATCTTGCAAATAATATTCCCTGTCTAAATTCCATTTCAATATCTAACATGTTATCTCTCCTACAATTTGAATTATAGATGTTTGGTTTGTCGAACTTTGATTTTTATAGTTTGTAGTTGGGAATTTTTTCTTTAATTTTTTTTGATTTTTCACTTGACTTTTTAATACTTTTCGATTAGTATAAGT
>CAZEAD010000065.1:0-5146 GCA_964510115.1 uncultured Mycoplasma sp. | reverse complement strand
TCCTAAAAAAGAAGATCAATATTATTTAATTATTAAAACAAATGATAATAAATATGCTATGACACCTTTCTTTCAAGAATTAGAAAGTTACACAATAACAATAAAAAATCCAGCCGGAGGAACAGTAAAAATAACAAATGAAACAACCAACAAAACAAAAACAATCGAAGAAAACACAACTGGTACTTTAAATGCAATCTCCAGTCAAGATAAAATAACTATTGAAGTAGTTAGTAAAGAAGGATATATCACTGATAAAATGACTTTAGATAATCAGGATATTTCCAATAGTTTTATTTATAATTTCAAAAAAAATACTGTTCTTAAAGTAGATTATAAAACTAAATCTTATAAGATGACTATCAACAACCAAGAAGGGGGAACGATAGAGATAAATAATTTAACTAAAAATGAACAGATAAGCATATCAGAAAATACTAATAAAACTATTGATTTCAATTATAACGATGAAATAAAGATAACTTCAGTTCCTAAAAAAAACTATAGTTTAAAAGAAATACTATGTGAACAAGAACTATTAAAACAAGGAGTAAAATTAAATCTTGCTTACAACGAAGATATAAGAATAACTACATCTTGGACTAATGATCCATATACTATAACTTTAAAGGATGGACTAGGTACAGCCAAAATAACCTCTACTGCTTACTATAATGATGAAATAGAAATAAAAGATATTACACCTTATAATGAAACTTTAACATATCAAAAAGCAATAATAAAAAATCAATATGATACAACACTATTAACATTAAACGATAATAAAACAACTTTTAAAATGCCTAGTAGTAATATTGAAGTAGAACTGCTATTTCAATGTAACAATTCTAAGGATTGCAATTTTACATTTAATTATTACAATACACTTTTAAAAAGAAATCCTACCAAAGAAGAATATCAAACAGCACTTGATAAAACCGAAGGTTTTGCTAGTAAAAGTATAATTAATATCAAAAATAAAACCCTTGAAATATTAGGTAAACAAGATGACAGTATAACAAATAAAATAAATAATCTTTATCAAATCTCCTTAGGACGTACTGCTACCAAAGAAGAAATCTCTAATTGGCGAACAACAATAACCAATTCAAGTAATCCCAATATGGATTTAATAAATGGAATCTTTGATCTAAAGGAAGCTAAACAGTATTTAAAAAACACGTATAATTACAGTTAAGTAGGTGATAAATTGAAAAAACTAAATAATAAAGGAATGACTATTGTGGAATTAGTTCTTTGTTTTGCCATTATTGTTATAATTGCCTTAGGAATGTTTAACACTGTAATTGAAATGAAAAATGATCTTTATCAGCAAACAATTAATAATGAATTATCAGATTTTCAAACCAATCTTTTAATTACTATTGAAAATGATTTAATAATAAGTGGTTATAAGACCTTAGAAGATTGCTCAACTACTAATGTTAAATGTGCTAATTTGCAATTTGTCAATCAAAGTGTCAAACAATTAAAAATTGACTTAGACAATCAAACTATTTACTATGATGACATCAAATATGATATTCCAAATAAAGATTTATTAAATTTTTCAAATGAACAAGTTGTGCTAGAAGAACAGCAAAATAATTTAATTATATCCATTCCCTATAGTTATAAAGACAAAAAAAATCAAAATAATTTAGGAATTGAAATAATACATCCTATAGCCTATAAATACCAAACAGGACAATATAAAATAATCACTAATAATCAAAATGGTGGTATTCTAGTCGCAGATAGTGCTGATTATTTAGAAAAGGTAAACTTTACAGTTCATCCCAAAGAAGATTATTATTATGATGGATCAGCTATCACTTATCAAAATGGGGAAGTAATAACTTTATCTAAAGAAGAAAAACAATTTATTATGCCTTCTTCTGATGTGACAATAACTCCTATTTTTAAAAAAATATAAAATAACAAAATAACATAATTATAATGCCAACTAATGAATGTAATATTCTAGCTTTTAAAAAAGGTAAATAAGGGACCTTTTTTTCTTTTAAAATACTCATAATTTGTGCATGAACAGAAAAACTACCAAAGCAAATAAAGAAAGTAGCAATAACAAGTTTAATTAAAGTAGAAACTTCTAAAGTACTAAGTAATCTAAGACCACTAGTGAATTCTAAAATACCTGATATGATTGTTATTGCAAAATCATTATTAATTTGTAACAAACTACAACTAGCATAAGTTAAAATTAAAAAAGCAATAATAACTCCAAAAATATTAAATAGAGTAGATAGCGAACTCTTAATAGATTTGAAAAACAAATTAAAAAAACTATCATTATTAATATGGTTAACTAACTCTTTAAAAGCATTTTTATTATTTCTTACCACTAATTTTTTAGGTTTTCTTAAAATAATTCCTAAAATAATATTAGAAATAAATTGTACAATTAAAAGCAATATGCCAATTGTTTTATCTTTAAAAAATAACAAACCTACAGTATTAATTAAAAACAGGGGATTAGAAAAGAAAGTAAAATTTAGTAACTGAGATGCTTCTTCAACATTAATTAAACTTTTTTCCAACAAATCATCAATATATTTAGCAGAAGAAGGAAATCCACTTATCATACTCATAAAAAAAATAAAAGATCCTTCTCCTTTAACATGAAATAACCAGTTCATAAGACGACTAAATATTTTACCTAAAAATTCTGGTAATCCAATACTAACCAAAATATTAGAAATTAAAAACATTGGAAATAAAGAAGGAAAAACATTATGAATAAAAATATCACAACCAAGTAAAACAGCCTTATTTATCACTTCTGAAAACATAAAAAAGCTAAATAATACACCTATTAAAATGCCAATAACTGTCAAAGAAAGCAACTTTTTTTTCATAAAATAATCAACCTTATTATAATTATATTAGAAAATAATGAATCCTATGTTAAAAATTATTCATCAAAAATGAAGAATATCATTAATAATATTTAAAATCATAGAATTAAAAAGCATCCTTATACAACGAAAATTAATTAAAATACAAAAATATTGTAAAATAAAAATAAGTATGTTATCATAAATATATAAATAAAATAGCATACTTTTTGTATGCAAGGAGGAATAAACTATGCAAACAAATATTCGCCAGGGGGGGGGGTACATTAAATAAAACCCCATTAACAAAAGTAAAAAAGATGAACATCATCATCTTTGTTTTAGTGGGAATATCATTATTTTCATTAACAACATTTACAAGCTATGCTCTGTTTACAAATGAAGCAGAAGGATCAAACAGTATAAGTTTAACAGTATCAACTTCAGGTATAATATCAATCAGGATATTTGCTCAAAATGATGGAACAGAAGTAGGAACTTTATCAGATCATCAAAACATAATTAAGTTTAATGTTGAAGATGGATATGTTTATAAAGACAATTCTCTTTCTTGTAAAACAAAAAATGGTGAAGCAATTGCAGCTACCTATAATAAAGCATCAAATATCTTAACAATAAACAATGCTACTAAAAGTGGAACATGTGAAATAAGATTTGAAAATGGATATAGAAAATTACATGATATAATTTTAAGTGAACCATTAGTGGTCAACAATGGGTTATCAGTAACAACAGAAACAAATACAGGGAAACCAAGTTATTATTATAAAGGAACAGTTAACAATAACTACGTTTCTTTTGCGGGGCAAACCTGGAGAATAATGCGTATAAATGAAGATAGTTCTATAAGATTAATAAAAGCAGAAATGGTAGAGGCTATAACTTACACAACAGTCGATATAGCGGAAAAAAGATATTATAGTAATACTGGCACAGAAGGAGTTAAAAAGTATTTAGATGACTGGTATAATACTAATCTTTCAAATTATGATTCAAAAATAGTTCAAAACACATATTGCGAAGAATCAAAAACTGTTTTTGACAGTGTTACATATAATAATGATAATGCTAGCCCAATTATAAAAGAAAAATATACTCCAAATCTAAAATGTACCAATGATGGCAATGGTAAAGGTCCATTATCTTTAAAAATAGGCCTAATGAGTTTAGATGAAGCAATGCTATCAGGATATAGATTGACTGATGAAGAATCTCCAATTTCACATATTCGAGCATATGCATTTACTATGTCACCAGTAGGATACTTAACAAATGGTCATGCGCATATTTGGATGACTGGTCCAGATAATAAAGTAACACTCGCAGACACAACATATCCTTTGGCAGTCTTACCAGTTATTAATTTAAGAGCCGATACTTTAATAACCCAAGGTGATGGTAGTGCTACTAATCCTTATGTCGTAGTATAGTTTAGCCTTTTTATATAATAGTTCATGAATTATCTTATTTAATAAATGCCAATAACTGTCAAAGAAAGCAACTTTTTTTTCATAACTTAACCAATACTTGTTATAATTATATTAAGGAGCAATGAGGCACATGTTAAAAAAAATTAAAAACTTCTTTTTTTATGAAGAAACAGATAACACAACTTTCAAAGAAAGATTTATAAAATTCATTACTAATCCTAAAGAAGTAATAAGCTTTTTAATTCCCATTATTTTAATGTTATCATTACTATTACCAGTACCTTACTATATAATAACAGGAGGAGGAACAATCCCTCTTGATGAAAAAATAAAAGTTCAAAATGGTTATGATTCCAAAGGAAGCTTATCATCAGCCTATGTCAGTCAATTAAATGGCAATGTTTTTACTTATTTATTATCTTATATTTTACCAAACTATGAAAAAGAAAAAGCTAAAGAAGTAATATTAAACAATGAAGAAACAGAAGATTATTCATTTCGTGAAAGACTTTATTTTAAAAATTCTATTTCTACTGCGACTAAAGTTGCTTTTATACAAGCCAATGAACAAATAGAAAAAGTAAATGAAGAAAACTATATTATTTATATTGATCCAAAAGCCAATACAACATTAAAAAGTCAAGATCAAATTTTAACAGTTGAGGATATAAAAATAGAAACTACTAATGATATATCTAATGCTTTAAAAAAATATTCTTATAAAGACGAAATAAATATTAAAGTAAAAAGAGATGGGAAAAATGTAAATACTGTAAGTAAATTTGTGGAAATTGATGGTGAAAGAAAAATAGGAATTTCTTTAATGAATCACATTAA
>CAZEAD010000064.1:0-5197 GCA_964510115.1 uncultured Mycoplasma sp. | reverse complement strand
CTATATTGCCTTAAAAGAAGGAACATCACAAACAGAAGCCTTATATAGAATAGTTAGAATCAATGAAGATGGAAGCATAAGATTAATAAGAGAACAAGGAATAGATAATAATGCCACTTATATGATTACTAATAATAATGGGATTGAATACATGTATATAAGCAATACCAATTCAGGAACAGGAGATAATATGGGAATTGCAGCCAGACTTAATAGTTGGTATCAAACAAACTTAAGTTCCATCACACAAATAGTAGATAGCAGTTTCTGCGAAACGTTTAAGGTAACATATACGAATGATTTTATAATAAATAATGAAAAAGTGTTAGAATATCAAGACTATTCAGCAAGTTTAAAATGCCCAACAGATGTCAATGGTCATAACTATTATAATTCAAAAATAGGATTATTAACAGTTGATGAAGGATTATTAGCCGGACTAAAATTTTATAAATCTGAAAATATTAGCTATTTAGCAACTACTGCTAATTGGTGGACCATGAGCCCAAATGGAATAATGAATAATGTGGCACCTGTTACATGGGTTGCTAATAGCCAATTTCTGTCCAATGCTTCATCAACGCCACACACAATAAGACCGGTAATATCACTATCAGCAAATACAACTGTAAGTGGAACAGGAACAAAAGATAATCCATACAGAATAGCTTAAAAAATCTATTAAACATATATAACTAAATAAAAAAATACAATTATATTCCCAATTAAAATGAAATGCTATTTAACAATGCATTTTATTTTTTATAAAAAATGCAAAAAAAGCTCATTAAAACATAATTTTTCCTTGATTTTCATATATTATTGTGTTATTATTATAACGTTATGACTGCTGTGATATGCAAGGTTGCCGATACACCAGGCGTAGTTGTAAACCTATTATCGGGTTATTTGCATGGAGCAAGTCTATACTAGATATAGGCGAAGGGAGGAAACAAGATGTCACAAATCGTAAGAGTAAAATTAGCTTCTTATGATCACAGAATACTAGATGCTGCTGCAGCAAAAATTGTTGAAACAGTAAAAAGAGTAGGTGGAGAAGTAAGCGGACCAGTTCCACTACCAACTGAAATTGAAAAAATTACAGTATTAAGATCAGTACATAAGTATAAAGATGCTCGTGATCAATTTGAGGTTAGAACTCATAAAAGATTAATTGATATCAAAAATCCAAGTAAAGAAACAATGGATGCATTGCAACGTTTAGATTTACCAAGTGGTGTTGATATCCAAATAAAACAAAAATAACAACAAAAATATGGAGGAATAAAAAATGAAAGGAATCTTAGGTAGAAAAATAGGAATGACTCAAGTATTTTCTAAAGATGGAAAATTAGTTCCTGTTACTGTAATCGAAATCGAACCTAATGTTGTAACTCAAGTTAAAACAAAAGAAAACGATGGATACGAAGCAATTCAATTAGGATTTGAATCAGTTCGCGAAAAAGTAAGTAACAAAGCTAAAATGGGTCATGCCAAAAAAGCAAATACTGCTCCTAAGCGCTTCTTAAAGGAAATCAGAGGAGTAGACATTAACAATTATGAATTAGGATCTGAAGTAAAAGCAGACTTATTCGAAGCAGGAGAAATTGTTGATGTAACTGGAATTAGTAAAGGAAAGGGATACCAAGGTGTTATTAAGAAAAATAATCAACACACTGGACCAATGGCTCATGGTTCAAAATACCATAGAGGAGTAGGTTCACTTGGTACAATGCTTCCAAAAAGAGTATTAAAGGGAAAAGCATTACCTTCACATATGGGTGATGTTCAAGTAACAATCCAAAACTTAGAAATCATTAAAGTAGACATGGAAGATAACTGCATTTTAGTAAAAGGCAGCATTCCAGGAGCTAAAAAATCTTTAGTTGTAATCAAATCTGCTGTAAAGACAGATGAAAAAAATGATGCATTTGATTTAATCTCTTATGCAAAAGAAGTAGAAGCTACTGAAGTTGAAGAAGAAACAACTGAAAATGTAGAAACTACAACTGAGGAATAAGGAGGACAATCATGAAATTGGATATTTTAAACTTAAAAGGTGAAAAAATTAAAGATTACACTTTAGATAAAGAAGTATTTGGAATTGAAGTAAATGAAAAAGTTTTAAAAGATGCTATCATAGTAGCAGAATGTTCTTTAAGACAAGGAACACATAAAACAAAAACACGTGCAGAAGTACGTGGTGGTGGTAGAAAACCATGGCGTCAAAAAGGAACAGGTAATGCTCGTCAAGGTTCAATTAGAGCTGTACAATGGGTAGGAGGAGGAATTGCCTTCGGACCAGTTCCAAGAGACTATAGCAAAAAACAAAATAAAAAAGAAAGAAGACTAGCTTTAAAATCAGCTTATACAATTAGAGCAAACAATAATGATATTATCGCTGTAGAAAGCTTAAAACTTACAACACCAAAAACCAAAGAAATGAAAGAAGTATTAACTGCTTTAAACTTAATGGATAAAAAAGTTTTAATGGTTGTAAAAGAATACGATGAGAATTTAATTTTAGCATCACGTAATTTACAAAACGTTGCAATCGTATTACCAAGTGAAATTAGCGTTTTAGACATTATTGGTTCTAACAAAATATTAGCAGAACAAGAAGCTTTAGAAGAAATAAAGGAGGCACTTAAATAATGGATACAAAATATTTAGATATTATTAAAGCCCCAGTAGTTACTGAAAAAGCTGCTAACTTAGCTCAAGATAAAAACACATATAGTTTTTATGTAGATCCAAAAGCAAATAAAACAGAAATTAAACTTGCGATTGAAAAAATCTTTAACGTTAACGTTGAAGAAATAAAAACAATCAACGTTCATCCAAAAAGAAGAAGAGTAGGACGTTATGCAGGACTTACTAATAGAAAGAAAAAAGCAATTGTTAGACTAAAAGATGGTCAAGCAATTGAAATAGGGTAAGGAGGCAAATTATGGCTATAAGAAATTACAAACCTACCACAAATGCAAGAAGAGGAATGAGTACTCTTATTAACGATGAAATTACAACTACAAAACCTGAAAAAAGCTTGCTTTCTAAAATATCAAACAAAGCAGGAAGAAATAATCAAGGTAGAATTACTGTAAGACATCAAGGTGGAGGAGAAAAAAGAAAATATCGTATTATCGATTTCAAAAGAAATAAACATGATATTGAAGGAACTGTAGCAACAATAGAATACGATCCAAACAGAAGTGCTAATATAGCTTTAATTAACTATGCAGATGGAGAAAAAAGATATATTTTAGCACCAAAAGGATTAACAGTTGGCATGAAAATCCAAGCCGGAGAAAATGCCGATATCAGAGTAGGTAATGCTTTACCACTTGCACAAATTCCTGTTGGTACAACAGTACATAATATAGAATTACAACCAGGAAAAGGTGGAGAACTAGCAAGATCAGCTGGAGCTTCAGCTCAAATCCTTGGACGTGAAGGAAACTATGTACTATTAAGATTAACATCAGGAGAAGTTAGAAAAGTATTAGGAACATGCATGGCAACAATCGGTGTTGTTGGTAATGAAGACTATGGACTAGTAAAACTTGGAAAAGCAGGACGTAAAAGACATATGGGTGTTAGACCAACAGTTCGTGGATCAGTAATGAACCCTAATGACCATCCACATGGTGGTGGTGAAGGTAAAGCTCCAGTAGGAAGAAGTGGACCAATGACTCCATGGGGTAAACCAGCACTTGGATACAAAACAAGAAAGAAAAAACAATCAGACAAACTTATTGTTCGTCGTAAAAATGATAAATAGGAAAGGATTGAAAACATGGCAAGAAGTGTAAAAAAAGGACCTTACGTATTCGAAAGATTATTAAAGAAGGTACAAGAATTAAATAAAACTGGGAAAAAAGAAGTTATCAAAACTTGGTCACGTCGTTCAACAATTTTTCCTGAATTTATCGGTCATACCTTTGCTGTTCACAATGGAAAAGAATTTATTCCAGTATATGTAACAGAAGATATGGTTGGACATAAACTTGGAGAATTTGCTTTAACACGCAAGTTCGGCGGACATGGTCAAGATAAGAAATAGGCACAAGAGAAGGAGGAAATAAAAAATGGACGTAAAAGCAATAGCTAAGGGAGTTAGAATAAGCCCAATTAAAGCTCGCCTTATGGTTGATTTAATACGTGGAAAAAGCGTAGAAGAAGCCAAAAACATTTTAGCAAACTATAATAGCAAATCAGCTAGAATAGTTAAAAAAGTACTTGATTCTGCTTGTGCAAATGCTGTTAACAATAACAAATTAGAAGAAACAAAATTATATGTTAAAGATATTAGAGTAGATCAAGGGCAAACACTAAAAAGAAGAGTACCAGGATCACGTGGATCAATTGATAAATTTTATCATAGAACATCACACGTAACTGTAGTAGTAGCAGAAAGGTAATTTGGAGGTTATTTATGGGACAAAAAGTTAGTCCAACAGGACTTAGAATTGGAGTAAACAAAGATTGGGAATCAAAATGGATGGCTCCAAAAAAAGACTTCGCAAAATATTTAAATAACGATATCAAAATAAGAGAATATTTAGATAAGTTATTAAAAGATGCTGGAGTTGCCAAAATTGAGATCGAAAGAACTCCAAAAAGATGCGAAGTAATTATTCATACTGCTAAACCTGGTGTTATCATCGGACGTGGCGGTGAAGAAATTAATAAATTAAAAGAAAAATTATCTGCATTAGTAGATGAAAAAATACAAGTTTCTATCGTTGAAGTAAAAAATATCGACCTAAACGCAACATTAGTAGCAAAATCAATTGCAAAACAAATTGAAGCACGTGGTTCATTCCGCGCCGCTGAGAAAAAAGCAATTCGCGCTGCAATGAAAGCTGGAGCAAAAGGAATTAAAACTTTAGTATCAGGTAGATTAAATGGCGTAGAAATGGCAAGAAGCGAAGGTTATTCAGAAGGAATTATTCCATTACATACAATTCGTGCTGATATCGATTATGGATTTGCAGAAGCAAATACAACCTATGGAAAATTAGGAATCAAAGTATGGATTTGTAAAGGAGAAATCTTACCTTCTAAATCTAACAAGGGAGGTAATTAATAATGTTAATACCATCTAGAACAAAATTTAGAAGAGTTCACAGAATAAAATATGAAGGAAAAGCAAAAGGAAATACAAGACTAACAAATGGTGAATATGGTTTGATGG
>CAZEAD010000063.1:0-5225 GCA_964510115.1 uncultured Mycoplasma sp. | reverse complement strand
TTGTAGATGATAATAGTGAACTTCATTATATGGAGGGATGTACTGCTAAGAGTTATTCAAATAGTAATCTTCATGCTGCTGTTGTAGAAATCTATGTTGGTAAGAATAGTAAATGTCGTTATACCACTATTCAAAACTGGGCTACTAATGTTTATAATTTAGTTACGAAAAGAGCTTTGGTTGAGGAATCTGGTGTTATGGAATGGATTGATGGTAATATTGGCAGTAAAGTTAATATGAAGTATCCTGCTTGTATTTTAAAAGGTGATTATTCACAGGGTGTATGTATTACTGTGGGATTAAGCGGAAAAGGACAATATCAAGATACTGGGGCAAAGATGATTCATATAGGAAAGAATACTAAGAGTAGAATAGTTGCTAAAAGTATTGCGATGCATGGTGGAAGAAGTGATTATCGTGGTAAAGTTGAAATAAAAAAGAAAGCTAGTTCATCAGAAGCAATGTTAAAGTGTGATACTTTGATATTGGATAAAGATTCTATTAGTAATACTTATCCTTTAGATATTTGTGATAATTCTAGTAGTAGTAGTTTAGAACATGAGGCTACTGTTTTAAAGATAAGTGAAGAAAAGTTATTTTATTTAATGAGTCGAGGCCTTAGTAGAGAGCAAGCAATTACTGTAATTTTACTTGGTTTTACTGAAGAGTTTAAAAAAGAATTACCAATGGAGTATGCAGTAGAGCTTAATCGTTTATTAAAGGTGAGTTTATCTTAAAAATAAAAACTAAAATCAGAAAGCGATTTTAGTTTTTTTGACGAATATAATTATTCGTATGATTGTAATGCCTTAGGACATTACATTATTATTATGACTTGTTATGTTTTTTATATACATGTTTTTTTTAATTTTTTGAAAGAAAGTTTGTTTTTTATTTTTATGATGTTTTCTTTTCCAAATATATCTTGTAATAGTTTTGTTTTATAAGATACTGTTATATAAATTATTATTCCTATTAAAGCGTAGAATAATGATTTTATAATTAGAGTTATTTTTGTTCCAGTAAGTGGAATTACTAGAGATATTAGTTTTAATGTGATAAACATTACGATACTTGAGATAATTGTTTTAATGATTGTTTTGATAATTGGAGTGTATGTAAATTTAAAGTTTTTGTTTAAATAAATTATGACTATAATATATGAAACTAAACATCCAATTATACTGGCTGTTATTGTGCCATAGAAGGGATAAATTCCTATTTTATCAAATATAATTATTAATGGAATATCTAGTAATGTATTGATTGCTAATCCTGTAAAGCTGTTTAAGTAAATTATCTTGAATTTTTTCATTCCTTGAAGGGCAGTATTCATTATAGTTAGTGTTCCTGTGAATATATTTAGAATGGCTAAATATTTTAAAAGAAGTGGTCCATAGTAACTTTCTCCATAAAATAGGGTATAAATTGGCTCTGCTAGAAAAAAGACTCCTAGAGCCATGGGTGTTGTTATGGCAATTATAGTGGAAATTGCTTGATTGAATTTGTTGTTTACTTCTTTAAAATCTTTTTTGACATAACTGCTTATCATATGAGGAATCAGACTGGTTGTTAATCCCATAGAAATTGCTACAATGATCATACATATTTTAGGACCCCAAGTGGCGATAATACTGGATATTAATTCGCATGTTTTAGCATCATAACCAATTGTGTACAAACCTTTGATTATTAATTTCATATCTATTAGATCATATAGATTGCTAATTACTGAAATTAAAATTAAGGGAATGCAATAGGTTATTATTTTTTTAATGATTTCTTTGTTAGAAATATTATCTTTTTTTGTTGGTTTTTCAAAGACTTTTTGTTCTTTTTTAATTTTTATTTTGAGGTATATATAAGCAATTAATCCTCCAAAGAAAGCTCCTGTTAAAGCTACTGATACTCCGATTGGAACACTTGTATTTAAGATATTAATTGATATGTAGGATCCAAGGATAACGATGATAATTCGGATTATTTGTTCTATTACTTGAGATATGGAAGATGGGGTTATAATTTTATTTCCTTGAAGATAACCACGAATAACACTTAAGAGTGGAGTTATTAAAAGACAAAAGGAAATTGTTCTTATTACTAAGGCTATGTTATTTAAAGAACTACCACCAGTTATATTATTTTGCATGAATAAGGCAAAATAATCTGCAAATATGAAAAGTATTAAGAAAGCTATTAAAGAAAATATTAAGATTATTTTTTTACTTAGTTTATAAGTTCTTTCTTTAGCATCTATTAAGTTTAAAGATTGATATTCGCTTATTAGCATACTGATTGCTACTGGAATACCTGCGGTAGAAATGTTCAAAAATAAATTATATATATTGTAAGCATATGAATATAGAATTCCACCATCTTCTCCAATTATTGAATAAAATGGTATTACATATAAGGCTCCAATTATTTTAGTAATAATTATTGCTAGTGATGCAATGATTGTTCCTTCTAAGAATGAGTTTTTTTTCATGGCCCCTCCTTTTTATTTATTATAGCACGGATTAGTAATGATAAAAAATAATTATAGAAAATTGTAGATTAAAAAAACAATTTTGTTTATTTTGTTGATTGTAAATTAAATTTGATATAAACTTAAATTGTTATGGATGATAAAGGGGTGTGTTCTAATGAAAAATAAATTGTTTAAATTAATTTTGTTTTTTATTTTCTTTTTTGGATTATTTGGTGATGTTTTAGCAAAAGATTTAAATATTAAAAGTAAAGAAATATTTTTAGTAAATTTAAATGAGGATAAGGTTTTGTTAGAAGAAAATGCTGATACTAAAACATATATTGCTTCTCTTACTAAAATGATGACTGCAATTGTTGCCTTGGAAAATGTTTCTGATTTGAATTCTAAGGTAAAAATAACAAATGCTGATTTGAAGGGTTTACCATATGATACTTCGTTATCGGGATTGTCTATAAATACAAATTATACTTATTTAGATCTTTTGTATGGGTTGTTGTTACCAAGTGGTGCGGATTGTGCTAATGCAATTGCTAGAAATGTTGGAAAGAATGTTGATAATTTTATTAAGATGATGAATGATAAGGCTAAAGAGCTTGATATGACTAATACGCATTTTAGTAATACTCATGGCTTGGATGATGCAAAAAATTATTCTACTGCTCGTGATATGGCAAAATTGTTTTCATATTCTTTAAAGAATCCGACTTTTATGAAAATTGTTACAACAATGAATTATAAAAAAATGGATCATACTATTTATTATTATACTACTAAGTATGATTTATCTTTACCATATCTTAAGGGTGGAAAAACTGGTAATGATACAAAAGCTGGTTTTTGTTTAGCTTCGATTGCTGAGGCTGATGGCGTTAAGTATTTATTAGTTACTCTTAATGCTCCATATTCTAGTGTTACTCCAAACCATTTTGTAGATGCTAAAACTATTTATGAATATTATATAAATAATTATGGATATCATAATATTCTTAAGAAAAATGATGTTTTAAAATCTTTAAAGACTGAATATTTAAAAGAAGATAGTATAGAAATTAAAGCTGATAAAGATTATATGTATTATTTAGAAAATAATTATCAGGATACTCTTAATATTTCTTATGATGGAGTGGAAGTTGTTACTTCTGATTATAAAAAAGGTGATTATTTGGGGACTGTTGTTATTAAGAATAATGATGAAGTGATTGATGAAATCAAATTGTTTTTAGATAATGATGTTCACTTTAGCCTACTAAAATATTTAAAGGGAAATAAAGAAATTGTTTTTATTTCTTTGGGTGTACTTTTATTCCTTATTGTTTTGGTAGTAGGAATAATTAAAAAAAGAAAAAAGAATTTTGCATAAAAAGTTCCTTTTCATGACATTACTTATATGAATGTTATTGAAAGGAGCTTTTTTAATGGCGAGATATAAAGTAGAAATTAGTGGTTTAAATACTGGTAATATTAAAGTTTTAACTCAAAAGGAGATGGAAGAATTATTTGTAAAGGCTAAGGCTGGTGATAAAGTTGCAAGGGAGGATTTGGTTTCTGGTAATTTAAGATTAGTTTTGTCTATTTTACAAAAGTTTTATAATAAAGATGATAATATGGATGATTTGTTTCAGGTTGGTTGTATTGGGTTAGTAAAGGCTATTGATAATTTTGATTTGTCTTATGGTGTTAAATTTTCAACTTATTGTGTTCCAATGGTTTTGGGGGAGGTAAAAAGGTATTTAAGAGATAATACTAGTCTTCGAATTTCCAGAAGTATTAAGGATATTGCATATAAGGTTTTGAAGGCAAAGGAAGATTTGATGATGGAAAATGGGAAAGAGTCTACGAATGAAGAAATTGCTAAGTTTTTAAATTTTAGTGTTAGTGATGTAGTGATGGCAATAGAGTCTTTAAGACCTCCGGTTAGTTTATTTGAACCTATTTATAGTGATGGAGGGGATACTATTTATCTTTTTGATCAGGTTGAAGATAAACGTGAATCAAAGGATTTAGATATTAGATTAGCAGTTGATAAAGCTCTTAGGAATCTTTCGGAAAGGGAACAGTATATTATAGATCAACGTTTTATTGTTGGAAAAACGCAGATGGAAATAGCGGAGGATTTGGGAATATCTCAAGCACAGATATCAAGACTTGAAAAAAATGCAATTGCTAGGGTTCGAAAACAAATTTGATATATTTTTTGGGTTATGACATATTTTTTATTAGGGTGATGTTATGCGATTATCAGAGCTTCAACAGAAAGATATTGTTGATTTGGAAGGCAGAAAAATGGGAAATATAATTGATGTAAAGTTGGATAGTCAAGGAAAACTTATTTCTCTTGTTGTGGAAACTGAAAAAAATGGATTTTTTAGATTTTCTGGGAAAAAAGAAAATGAGTTTGAAATAACTTGGGATAAGATAGCTAAGATTGGTAATGATGTGATTTTAGTTAGAACTCATAGTTGATTGGTTTAAGATATTATTGTAAAAAACTGAATAAATAATTGAAAATAAAAACTAAGTATGTTATTATAAATATGTAATAAAATAGCATACTTTTTGTATGCAAGGAGGAATAAACTATGCAAACAAATATTCGCCAGGGGGGGGGGTACATTAAATAATAGCCCACTAAAGAAAATAAAGAAAATGAATGTTCTCATTTTCTTTTTGGTGGCTATCTCATTATTTTCAATAGCAACATTTACAAGTTATGCCCTATTTACAAACGAAGTTG
>CAZEAD010000062.1:0-5374 GCA_964510115.1 uncultured Mycoplasma sp. | reverse complement strand
CTACTTTAGCTTTTCCTGTTGTCATTACTTGAATATTTTCATCAGGATTATTAGCTACAAATATCGAATAAGTAACACCTGTAGTGATCATAACTAACCCTACAAAACCAATTATCATTGCTAATTTTAAATGATTCTTTCCCATATACACTCCATTACTATCATATACTTAGTATACTATTTTTCCCTTTTTATGTAAATAAAAAAACTGGAAGTAAATAATAACTTACCCAGTTTAATATTAATTATCATTCTTATAAAGCGCTAACATTTTATCATAAATGTCTGGCTCTACTATCTTAATAGAAGCAATAGCAGTTTCCAAAGATTTTTTATAATTTCCTTTAAAAAACAACTGTGTAGCAACATTAAGACCCTTTTCAATATTTTCATCCAATGGTTTATATCTATTTCCATAAACTATTGTCATTTCAGATAATTTTGCAGTTTTTATCATTTCATTAGTAGTATTATAAAGTTTCAAAGACAAATCCCTAGCAGTATCTACTCTAATGTTTAAAGTTTTAATAGCTATTGGAGTCTTATCCAATTCCTTAACAATTTCATAAATAGCTTCATTTGCCTCAGATAACTCTACAAAATAATTATTTGAAATAATAGGCAAATAATAACTATGAATTTTACTTCGACATTTCTTTAAAAGATCAGTAATCTCATCAAATTGTTCACGAGCCCTAAGCTCATCTTCATGCATACTTCCCAAAGAATTCAAACAAATATTTAAATCAGTTTCAATTTGTTCAAAATTTTGAGATAAATCTTCTATTTTTGTCTTCAATACAGAATAAGGTTCTTCCTTATTTTTTAATTGTCCAATAATATTATTATATTCTTGATTAGCATTATAAAGAGCATTATTAACTTCCTCTAAGCCATTTAAATCATCCTCTGTCAAATGATACATACTCTTAATATCATCAAGTTGTGAATAAATATCTTCAACAATTTTATTAATTTTCGTAATTTTTTCTTTAAATTGTTTAGCCACCTCATCAAAAATTTTACGACTTCTTTTTTCAATATCAAAATCATTAAGCAAATGATCTAAATAATCCAAAAAAGTTTTTAAGTCAAATAAAACATCTTCTAAATTCAATATCCTAACTTTATCTTTAAGTTCCTTTATTTTTTGTTCAATTTGTTCCAAATTATAAGGAACCTGTAAATAATCCAAAGGATAGTTTTTTTCAGTCATATGTTTATATGTATTACAAACATCTTCAATCCTTGAAGGTAATATTTTATCAGTAAGCAAAATAATATCTGGAACTTCCTCAACAACAACTCCAATATGAGCAATCATTTCATCTAATACTTTAACTAAAGTAACAACTTCATCATATTCATTATCTTCCATTGCTACTTCAAAATCTTGAAATTTCTTTTCAATATTCTCTAATTGCAATTCAATATACTTATAAACATCTCCATATATATTCTTATTATTATTTAAAGATCTTTCAAGTTCTCTAAAACGAGATTTAAGTTTTGTAACAATCGTTCTATTTCTCTCTTCGCTCATTGTAATTTCACGAATTTCATCCAGTAAATTATCTGTACTAACACGAACCTTATAAATCTCCATATCCAAATTTAATAATTCGTTTTTAGCTTCTTTATATTTTTTTTCATCAATTAAAGCATCAATATTTAAAAGTAAATCTGTAATATGAGAAAATCTACTTGTCTTAATCGTTTCGTATCTTTCTTTCCAATCCTCATATTTACTTTCTAATTTATCGTTTTTAATTATTACATCTATTTTAGCTAGTTCTGCCATAACTGGAGTGCTAACAATCAAATTACGTTGACGTTCTAACTCTTGAACTTGCAACTTTAGTTTTCTTACCATCCTTTTCTTAAAAAAGACTATCAAAAAGACAGTAAGCACTAAAATTCCCACTACAACACCAATAACAATATAAGTTGTTTTATTCATGGCACTCACCTACTATAAATAATATATCATAAACCAACTAAACTATCAAGAATTTGAAAAATAATATCTTGTAAATCTAAACAATAACTTAATTATTTACAAATTACAAAAAAGCAAACAATAATTATGTTTGCAAAATTTCAAAAAAAGTTTAATTAAAAAGATTGAGTAGCTTCTATTTTTAACTTAAAACAAGCAGAATATCCATCATAACTATCCACATCAGTTTGATTATCCGCTAACCATAAACGTAACTTATACTCATCAGTACTTGTTTTAGTAAGTCCTTCTCTTGTATAAATAAGTCTATTTGAATCTGTTAATCCAGTAACACTAACAAATGAACTATTAAGTTCAAGTCCAACCTTTACATATTTAGAATCTAATCTATTAACCACATCAGAATTCTCATCATCCAAAAGCTTAATATCATAATTAATACTAGTGTCACTTTTATTTTCTACTTTAAAACTATAATAAGTATTTTGATTTTTACCCTCTTCATCATCCATCGGCGTAGCTTCACTAAGATCAAGTCCATCAGAAAGCTCAGTAAGAAGCAAATTTACAGTACCAGATTGAATAACTTGAGTTTTATCACTCATTTTAGATGTGTTAAAAATGGCATAAGAAGTTCCTACAGCAAGGGCAATAACACCAACAAATACCATAATAATAGAAAACTTAATTTGAGTTTTTCCCTCCATTATAAATCACCCATCTTTTGACAAAGAAAAAATAAAATATGATATAACACAAACAGCTGCTATCCTCTTACAGTAATAATATCACACTTTATTCATAGTTTCAAGCTACTTATCTCTAATTTCTGAATTAAATTTTTCGTTAACAGCATCAATAACTTGTCTAAATATTAAATCAACCTCACTATCTAAAAGAGTTTTTTCCATAGAATTAAAAACTAAAGAAAAGGCAAGAGACTTTTTATCACCATCAATATGATCTCCTTGATACAAATCAAAAACCTTTACATCCTTAAGCAATTTTGTTCCAGAGCTATAAATAACTTTCAATATTTGATCACAACTAATGTCCTTATTTACAACAAATGCAACATCTTTTACAATATCTGGATATTTAGAAACTTCTTGATATTTTATTTTTTTAGATTTTCTAGACATTAATTTACTTAAAGAAAGTTCCAAAACATAAACATCATCATACAATTTAGGATTAACTTTAGCTATAAAACCAATCTTTTGATGATCAACCATAATATCAGCATTAATATATGGATGTAAAACATTAACATCAGAAGAAGCTTCTTGAAAACTAAATCTGCCATCATATCCCATATAACATAAATAATGAGAGATTATTCCCTTTAAAAGATAAAAATCAACACAAACACTATCATGATTCCAACTATTTGTTATATAACTACCACTCATTAAAATAGCAAGCTTAGTATCTTCAACATAATCCTCATCATAATAAACATTAGCTATTTCATAAATATTAATATCATTTACACCACGAGCTTTATTATAATCATAAACTTTAAATAAAGAAGGAATAATACTAGTTCTAACATAACTTTTATCATTACTCATTGGAAGTAAAAGTGAAATTGGCTTTTCATCTCCTAAACAACTAGCCTCTTCATGAGATACTAAAGTATAAGTTTTGACCTCATTAAGTCCTAAAGATCTCATCATTTTTGATGTTTCTTTACGAAATAATGTTGTTTTACGATAACCACCAACACGAATTTCCTCAACAGGAAGTTTATTTTCTAACTTATCATAACCATAAATTCTTCCAATTTCTTCAATCAAATCTTCTGTAATAGCAACATCCATTCTTCTATTAGGAATTACAACAGTATAAATATCATCAGCAAAAGTA
This sequence comes from uncultured Mycoplasma sp., assembly GCA_964510115.1. Taxonomy (GTDB): domain Bacteria; phylum Bacillota_I; class Bacilli_A; order RF39; family UBA660; genus UMGS1572. The sequence goes on along the minus strand of CAZEAD010000062.1, from coordinate 1,545 downwards.
AAATCAAAACCAAGTTGTTTAAAGATACGATCAATCTCTTCCTTAGGAACATCAATTCCTAAAACACGATTAATTTTTGAAATACTTACTTTAGCAATTTTTTCTTTTTTAGAAACTTCATCTACTAAAACAGTATCTTTTAAAACTTTACCACCTGCATATTCTTGAAGCAAATAACAAGCTAAAGAAATAGCATCATAAGTATATTCATAATTTAATGTTTTCTCCCCACGTAACGAAGCCTCACTTCTAAGTCCTAAACGAATTGAAGTATAACGTAAATTATATGGATTAAAAATAGCACTTTCCACTAAAATATTACAAGTATTATCATCAACATCTGTATTTAAAGCTCCCATAACACCTGCAATAGAAACAACTCTATCTCCATCAGTAACAACAACATCTGTATCATTTAAAACACGTTTCTGTTCATCAAGAGTTGTAACAACCTCATTATTATGAGCCATTCGAACAACAATTTGATCACCAAGTTTATCTTTATCATAAAAATGTAAAGGCTGCCCATACAAAAGCATAACATAATTAGAAATATCTACAACATTATTAATAGAACGCATCCCACTTGCTTCTAAACGATGACGAATAAAATCTGGAGATGGACCAATTTTAACATCTTTAACCATTTTAGCTAAAAACAACTTACAATTATCAGTATCAACTTTTAATTTAAAATATTCTTTAACACTACAATCAAGTTCTTTAATTTTATAATTTGGCAACTTAACTTCTTTTCCTAAAACAGAAGCAACTTCATAAGCAAACCCTAAATGAGATAAACAATCATTACGATTAGGATTTAAATCAAGATCATAAATAGTATCATCAAGACCCAAATAAGCAATTGGATCGCTTCCTACTAAAGCATCCATTGGAAGTTCACAGATACCTTTATTATAATTTTCCTCAGTTTTCTCTTCCAATCCAAGTTCAAACAAAGCACATATCATTCCACAAGAATCAACTCCACGAACAGTTCTTTGTTTAATTTCAAAATCACCTGGTAAAACAGCCCCAACTTTAGCAACAATAACCTTAATTCCTTTTCTTACATTAGAAGCCCCACAAACAATTTGTAAAACTTCACTCCCAATATTAACAAGACAAACATTCAAATGATCAGAATCAGGATGTGGATTACATTCAATAACCTCTCCTATTACTAAATTATCTAAATCACAACTAGTAACAGCTTCAACATTAACACCTGCATTTGTAACTAAATCTGCAATTTTTCTCTTATCCAAATCTTTAATATCAACATAATCATTAATCCAATTAGTAGAAATTCTCATAATTATTCCCCCTCTCTTTGATTAAATGTTGTACTAACACGTAAATCATTAGTATAAAAAGTTCTAATATCATTAATTCCATATTTAACCATAGTAACACGTTCAATTCCAAAACCAAAAGCAAAACCTTGATATTTATTATGATCATAACCAGCCATATCAAGAACATTTGGATGAACAACACCAGCTCCCCCAATAGTAATCCAGCCAGTACCTTTACAAATATTAC
>CAZEAD010000061.1:970-5383 GCA_964510115.1 uncultured Mycoplasma sp. | reverse complement strand
CTGAACATCCACATATGGCTCAAAAACCAGTGAGTATTGAAGTTAAATAGGGAGGTAAGTCATGGCAAAGAAAAATAATGAAATGTATTATGGAACAGGAAAAAGAAAAACATCTGTAGCAAAAGTAAAATTAACTTTTGGAAATGGAAAAATAACAGTAAATGGCAAAGATGTAAATGAGTATTTCCCTTTCGAAACATTAGTAATGGATTTAACACAACCACTTGAAGTAACAAATACAAAAGAAAAATTTGATGTAGAAGCAAATGTTAAAGGCGGAGGATTCTCAGGACAAACTGGAGCAATTCGCTTAGGTATAACAAGAGCATTATTAGAATATGATAAAGCCCTTCCAGAAAGTGAAGAAAGCTTTAGAAAAATTTTAAAAGCTAATGATTTTGTTACACGTGATCCAAGAAAGAAAGAACGTAAAAAACCTGGATTAAAGAAAGCACGTCGTGCACCACAGTTCTCAAAACGTTAATATAGTTTATTACAAAGCTCACTTATGGTGGGCTTTTTAAATGCTATAAAATCTAAATTATAAACAAAAATCCAAAAAATCTGTATTTATCTTAAATCATTAAAATCATTTTGGAAAACAAATTAATAATTTGTGTGATGCAATATATTTAATATTTAATTATTTTCCTAAGAAGGGCATATAATTTAAACTTAAACAATTAAAAATAAAACATACAACTACTAAAAGATAGTTAAAAAATAATTATCTTAATTTCTTGAAAATTTCACAAATAAATCATATATATTTTACAAACAATATGATATAATTTTAAATAGGATTGGGGAGAATAAAATGGGTAAAAAGATATTTAAAACCTTAGAAGAACAAATTGAAATTTTGAAATCTAAAGGTTTGATAATCAAAGATGAAGAATATGCTAAAGAAATATTACTTAGAGAAAACTACTTTTTTTTAAATGGTTATAGACATCCATTTTTAAAATCAAGAGATAACCGAGTGTATATTAAAGGTACAACATTTGAAGAATTGTATAGCCTTTTTCTTTTTGATCGTAGTCTTAGAAATATTATCTTCAAAAACATTTTAATAATCGAAAATAATATTAAATCAATCATGTCATATCAATTATCAAAAAACTATGGTTATAAAGAAAAAGATTATCTTAACCCATATAATTTTAACTATATTCCAGAAAAGAAAAAACAAGTAAACGATCTTTTAGGCAAAATGAAAAGACAAATAAAAACAAATGCCAACCAGCATGCAGCAACAATGCATTATGTTGATACATATGGCTATATCCCATTATGGGTATTAGTTAAAGTTTTATCATTTGGTATAGTTTCAGAATTATTTTCTATTCTAAAAAAAGATGAACAGTATGCCATTGTAGATCTTTATGACATTAGTATTGATGCCTTTTCTAACAATTTGTCAATATTATCAAATTATCGTAATCTTTGTGCTCATGAAGACATTGTTTATGATAATAGAACCCAAAAATCAATCTTTGATACTAAATATCACCGAATATTACAAATACCAATGATGAACAACGAGTACATATATGGTAAAAATGATTTATTTTCGTTAATTATTATCTTAAAAGATTTATTAAAACCTAACGAAATGAAAACTTTAATTATTGAAATTAAAAAAATAATTGACAATCTAGAATACAATCTAAAAACAATTCCCATTAATAAAATATTAGATTATATGGGATTCCCAAGTAATTGGGAAGAAATAGAAAACATAAATAAAAAAGGAGAAACAAATAATGGAGAATAAAACTTTAAAAACAATATTAATAAGTGTTGGAACCTTTGTCTGTGGAGCGCTACTAACCTTTGGAGCAATAATTTTATTTAAAAATCAATTATTTACTGTTGTGACTAATAACAATGGTACATGTTATACAAAATGTGAGAATAAAGTAACGATCAATGAAAAAGGTATATCAGATGCTGTTGATAAAATATATGATGCAGTATATTTAATCAATAATTATAAGAATAATTCAGTTCAATCATCTGGAACAGGATTTGTTTATAAAATTGATAATAAGTATGGATATATTTTAACTAACTATCATGTAATAAGCAATAATACTAGCATAAAAGTAATTAATTCTAAAGGAGAATCAATCGATGCTAAATATTTAGGTGGAGATGAATATATTGACATTGCAGTTTTAGCAATAGATAAAAATAAAGCTACCAAAGTTGCTGAAATTGGAACAAGCAAAGACTCAAAATTAGGAGATACAGTCTTTACAGTAGGATCACCAGTAGGATCAGAATACCAAGGAACAGTTACAAGAGGAATTTTATCAGGAAAAGATCGTATGGTATCAGCAACAAACCAAACAACAAAAGAATCATATATTGCAAGGGTATTACAAACAGATGCAGCAATGAACCCAGGTAATAGTGGAGGACCATTAGTGAATACCAATGGTGAAGTAATAGGAATCAATTCTTTAAAATTAGTTCAAGACGAAATTGAAGGAATGGGATTTGCAATTCCAATCGAAGATGTAATGGAAAATATTACCATTTTTGAACAAGGCAAAGAAATAGATAGACCATACTTAGGAATTTCTATGGTAGATGCTAATAATCAATCAGCATTATATCAATATGGCATCATGTTAAAAGATTCTAATCAATCTGGAGTAGTAGTAATAGCAACAGTACAAGGTTCACCAGCAAGTAAAATTTTACAAAAAGGAGATATCATAACAAAAATAGATGACACAAAAATCGTAAATGGAACTTATCTAAAATATGAAATATTTAAACATAAAGTTGGAGACAAAGTAAAAGTAACATTCCTTCGTGATGGCAAAGAAAAAACAGAGACTTTAACTTTACAAAGCAAGTAATTACTTGCTTTTTTCTTATGGAAAATAATACCAAAAATAGACTTTTAACATGTATAAATATTACTAGTAACAAAAGATAATCTATATAATTTAATAATAATTATAGAAAAGTACTTTTTTAGTGAAAACATTTTTGTTTTTACCAAATCAATAGTGAAAAACTGATGATTCATAAAGCATTTTATAGTAAAATAAATATATTAAAAAAAGACAAATGAATGCTTGTGTGAAATAATAAATTATTAGTAAAAAAGTTAAAACAATCATTTATTAATTTTTCAAAATAATAAGATTAAGAGGTGATATTATGAATAAAACAATAAATACAATAGTAAAAAACAATTTTCTTATACCTAATTATAATAATCCAAATATTGTTGATTTAATGAGAGCAATTTATTGTAGATATGATGTGAAAATAAAAACAAATAAAAATATAGAAATGTTTAAAGAACTAATACCATATAATAAACATATACTCTTTATATTATCAGATGGAACAGGATCAAATCTAATTAATAAATTAAGCGATGATTCAATACTAAAAAGAAACAAAAAAGAGGATATAATTACTGTTTTCCCTAGCACAACAGCTTGTGTACTTACCTCGCTAGTTACTGCAGAATTTCCAGAAGTTCATGGTATATGGGGATGGTTTAATTATGATAGAAATCTAAATTTAGATTATTGTCCACTGTTATTTTGTGATAGAAAAAATGGAACTGATTTAGTTAATTATGGCATAGAACCAAAACAATTATTTCAACAAGATTCATTATTAAATAGCCTAAAAACTAAAGTAAATGTCCTTTTTCCAAATTATATTAGTGATAGCGTCTATTCCAACTTTGTTATAAATAAAGAAAATAGATATTCCTACAATGACTTTGATGATATTGTTACTTTTATGAAAAACAATTGTCAAAACGAAAACGAAAGTTATACATATTTATACTTACCAGATATTGATACTTTAGAGCATGAAAATGGTATCGATAGTGAAATTGTTCAAAATAAGTTAAAAAAAATAGAAAATTTAATTGAACAAATATGTATGAATAAAGATTTGACTATTATCTTTACTGCCGATCATGGACAAACCAACATAACTAAAGATATAGTTTTAGATTTCAAAGAATATGAAGATATGTTCTATTCCTATCCAAGTATAGATTATGGAACTGCTAGCTATTATATAAAAAAAGGATATAAAAAGAAATTCGAAAAATCATTTAAAGAAAAGTATGAACAAGATATGTTCTTATTTAAAACAACAGATTTAATTGATAATAACTTTTTTGGAATAGGAAATTTCAAACCAAGAGCAAAAGATAATTTAGGAGAGTACACTAGTATATGTAAAAAAGGGACATATTTAATTAACGATCCTAACATAGAAAAATATCATGGTAAGATAAAGGGCAATCACTCTGGTTTAAGTAGTGACGAAATGATTATTCCATTAATTATAATAGATACAAACGATTAACACAAATAATTAAATTAAAGACAAGATGAAAAAAATCAAACAGACAATGAT
>CAZEAD010000061.1:0-960 GCA_964510115.1 uncultured Mycoplasma sp. | reverse complement strand
ATAAAAATGATAAAAAACAATAGATAAGAAAAACTTTAGAAAAAATCTAGTAGTTTGACGATACTCTTAGCAAGTAATTACTTGCTTTTTCTTATGGAAAATAGTACCAAAAATAGACTTTTAACATGTAATATATTAAGGAAGTGAAAAATATGTATAATTTTGAAGACTTATACCGCGCAAGTGTAAAAGGAGTCGTGGTAGATGCAGGACATGGAGGAAGTGATCCAGGTGCTTTAGGAAATGGATTATTAGAAAAGGATTTAAATTTAAAAGCAGCAAAATATATGTATCAAAGATTAAGAGATTTAGGAATCCCTGCTGTTATTACAAGAGATGATGATACTACTTTAACAAGAGATCAGAGAGTAAGTAAAATGGTTAATTCTTTTGGCAGAGGTAGTGATGTATTAGTATTATCAAATCACATAAATGCAGGAGGAGGCGATGGATTATTTTGTGATTAAAAGTAATTGCGTATAATCGTTCATAAGCTCCTTGAAATTGCAATATTTTGATAGAAAATTAGAAGAAATTTGATAGTTTTTATTTGAATATCTATGATATAGTGTAAATAGCAAATGAAAGGAGAAAACTATTTATGTACTATAATTATAATTTGTTTATGCAAAGTTTAGATAATTTAGTAAAACAATTATAACAAAGTAACAATGAAAGTGATAAAAAAATACTTGATACTTTAAAGAAAACTATTGATGCTTTGAAATCAGTTTCATAGCTGAATCAAAAAGAAACTCAAGCATTTTTAAATCTCTTATCGTTTTCTGTAGGTAGTTCTGTAGTTTTAACGAATAATCAGAAATAAAGGTATTTGAATTGATACCTTTTTGGTAGTTAAAATAGTTTAAGATTAGTGATTATTTACACAAAATTTGATATAATAGATATAACAAAAAGGAGGTAATTCCATGGATGAAATAACTTATGATAGAGTTCAAG
>CAZEAD010000060.1:1593-5521 GCA_964510115.1 uncultured Mycoplasma sp. | reverse complement strand
ATGAAAAAGCTATTATCGAGCTGAGGAGCAGGTTTGCCCCCGGCGAGGGCGTGGACTATCTGCTGGACCTGCTGTCCCGCATGAGCAAGGAAAACGGCGTGACGACAAGGGACAACGGCGTCAGCCAGGAGGTCGAAGCCAGGCAGGGTATCTCCCTGAAGACTATGGTTGCAGTGCGCCCCCGGGTCTCTCTCCGGCCCTATCGGACATTCCTGGAGGTGGAGCAGCCGGAGAGCGAGTTCCTGCTGCGTCTGGATGACGACGGCAACGTCGGCCTGTTTGAGGCAGACGGCGGCATGTGGGAGCTGGAGGCCAAGAGGAATATCTGCGCTTTCTTCGAGGAGGCTCTGAAACCGGAGATCGACGGCAGGAAAGTCGTTGTGATGATGTGATGGATATCCAGTCTGTCACGGTCTACGAGAGCCGGGAGGCGTGGATGTGCCACAGAACCGGCCAGGCGGTTGGCTGCGACGTCTGCCTGACCGCCAAAGATGTATACGACTACTACGAGGAGATGGAGAAATAAATGAAAAAGCCGAGAAACGTCAGGCGGGTGTCCACCGTCGGGATGCCCAGGGCCGAGTGGCTGGAGGTCCGCCGTAGGACCATCGGAGGGTCTGAGGCGTCCGCCATCGTGGGCCTGTCCAAGTGGTCCAGCCCTATGTCCGTTTGGGCGGATAAGCTTGGGAAGTTGGAGGACAAGCCCGAGACAGAGGCCATGCGGATGGGCCGGGACCTGGAGCAGTACGTCGCCGAGCGGTGGTCCGAGGCCACCGGGAAGAAGGTGGAGCGGGTCAACGCCATCCTGTATAACGACCTGTACCCCTTCGCCCATGCCAACATCGACAGGTGGGTGGTCGGGGAGAACGCCGGCCTGGAGTGCAAAACCACCTCCACGCTGGATGTCCGGCAGTTCCAGGGGGTGGAGTTCCCGGAGCAGTACTACGCCCAGTGTGTCCACTATATGGCCGTGACCGGCGCCGAGCGGTGGTATCTGTGCGTCATGGTCTACGGCCGGGGGGTGTTCTGCTACTCCCTGGACCGGGACCAGAGGGAGATCGACGCCCTGATAGGGGCTGAGCTGGAGTTCTGGGGACATGTCCAGGACGGGACCCCGCCTCCCGTGGACGGGTCGGAGGCCACCAGGGAGACACTGAAAACCATCTACCACGAGACGTCCAACTGCGAGGTGGACCTGTTCGGACGGGAGAAGCTGCTTTCTGAGTGGCAGAGCCTTCAGAGGCAGAAGAAGATCATCGACGAGCGGGTGGGCCAGATCGTCCATACCATCATGCTGGATATGGGAGAGGCGGAGCGTGGGAGGTGCCCCGGCTGGCTGGTTACCTGGAAGCCCCAGGAGCGCAGGACCTTCCAGACGGCCAAATTCGCCAAGGACCACCCGGATCTGGACCTTGATCCATACTACAAAACAAGCAGCTCCAGACCGCTGCTTGTGAAACCGGAAAAGGAGGATATTTAACTATGGCAAACAACACGATCCAGAGAAGGACCCAGGAGGCCGCTTCCGCCCGCGCTCAGGACGGGGCGAAGCCCACCATCAAGCAGTACATCCAGCAGATGGCGCCGGCCATCAAGGCCGCCCTCCCCTCTGTGATGACCCCGGAGCGGTTTACCCGCATCACCCTGTCCGCCCTGTCCACCAACCCGAAGCTCAATAGCTGCACCCCTTCCTCCTTCCTGGGGGCGATGATGACAGCCGCCCAGCTGGGCGTGGAGCCGAACACCCCCCTGGGCCAGGCGTACCTCATCCCGTATTGGAACGGCAAGGAAAAGGCCTTCGAGTGCCAGTTCCAGCTGGGGTATAAGGGCCTAATTGACCTGGCCTACCGGTCCGGGGACGTGTCCACCATTATGGCCCAGGTGGTCTACGAGAACGACGAGTTCTCCTACTCCTTCGGGCTGGATCCGACGCTGAATCACGTGCCGGCGATGAAGGACCGGGGAAACGCCGTGTATGTCTACGCGATGTTCAAGACCAGGGACGGCGGCTACGGCTACGAGGTCATGTCCATTGAGGACGTGCGGAACCACGCCAGGAAGTTTTCCAAGAGCTACGGAAACGGCCCCTGGCAGACAAACTTTGAGGAGATGGCGAAGAAGACCGTCCTCAAGCGGGTGCTGAAGTACGCCCCCCTCAAAACCGAGTTTCTGCGGGCCGCGGCTCAGGACGAGATGGTCAAGAACGAGATCAGCTCCGATATGTACGAGGTCCAGGGGATATACCCGGAAGCGGACTACGAGGTGGACCCTGAGACCGGGGAGGTCGTCTCCCCTGAAGAGGGTAATCCCGATGGAGCCAAGACCGGTGAAAAGCGGGAGGAAGAGGACGGACAGAGGACCTTTGGCTGAGGTGGAAACGATGGATTGGATAACACTTGATATCGCCACCCCCGCCGAGCGGGACTCGGTCTGCCTGGCGCTTTATCACGCTGGCTACACCGTTCGTCAGAGCCGGAGGAAGGACGGCAACAAGACCGTGATCTATATTGAATATAGGAGGGATACATAGTGCTCAATCGAATTATCCTGATGGGCCGTATGGTCAGAGACCCGGAGCTTCGGCACACGCAGAGCGGAACACCAGTGGCCAGTTTCACGTTGGCCGTTGACCGTGACTTTAAGGACAAGCAGACCGGCGAGCGGTCCACCGACTTTATCGATTTGGTGGCCTGGCGTCAGACCGGAGAGTTTGTCAGCCGCTACTTCTCCAAGGGCCGCATGGCCGTGGTGGATGGCCGTCTGCAAATTCGGGACTGGACCGACAAGGACGGAAACAAGCGCCGGTCTGCTGAGGTCGTGGCGGATCAAGTGTACTTCGGCGACAGCAAGCGGGAGGACAGCGGAGTCGGATCACAGGCCAGCTATGTGGGATACTCCGCTCCATCTGATGGATACCCCGCACAACCTGACCCGGACAGCGATTATGCTGAGCTGACCACGGACGACGGAAATCTCCCATTCTGAATTACATACTCCGCTAGGAGGCTAACATGAAAATCACATGGTTTGCAATTGACTGCAATCTATACACTCATCCGAAAATGCTTCGGCTGTCTGCATCTCTCAAAACGGACATAGACACTCTCGTGGGTAAGCTGGGCCGTTTGTGGGCGTGGGCTAAGTTGTCCGGAAATGAAAACGGAGAAATTGGAGAACTTCCCGCCCAGGAGATTGCCGATATCATGCGGTGGAAGAAAGGATCGAAATCGCTTCTCTCCGCTTTGATAGACTGCGGGTTTATTGACGCCTCAGAGGACGGAATTTTCCTGCATGGATGGGCGGAATTGAACGGGAATATGACCGCGAAAAAACGCCGTGACAGTGAAAGGAAAAAGAAGGAATCACTTTCGGAAATTCCGGAAAATTTCCATGGAAGTTCCGCGGAAATTCTAGGGACACAGTACAGTACAGTACATAAGAAAGAGATACTTCCTAGTGGAAGTATCCAGAAAGAAGCTGCAACTGCCGCTGTTCTCGATCCTGATTGGGGGCGCGTGTGCTCATTCTTGCTCGACAACATCGACTCTAATCCAAGCCCACGCTGCCAGGGCGACCTCAGGGGCTATCTTCGGGACTTTGGGCCGGATTTATGTGTCCGAGTCATGGAGGACGCAATGGATCACGGACAAGAGACACGGAAATGGTCCTATATCGACAAGATTTTCAAACGGTTATACAGGGAAAATATTAAAACCGTTGACGATTTTGACCGGAACATGGCTCAGCGGGACGCAATAAAACAGGGAGGAGAAGACGATGGTTACTGGACCAGATAACGGGGCGGTGCTGTTTTTTCCAGAATATATAGACCCTGATCGCCCGTCAGGACTTTGGTGGATGAAAAACATCCTGGAAGTGGATGGATTGAAAGACAATGCCGTGTGCAAATCTCTTGACTCTCCATGGA
>CAZEAD010000060.1:0-1583 GCA_964510115.1 uncultured Mycoplasma sp. | reverse complement strand
TGGAGTGATGTCAATGCTTGGGTAGAATGGCTGGCGCAGTTTCCATATATCCTCATTGCGATGCCTGACGGGCCGGAACGGGACGAGATTGTGAAGGAACTGTCAGCGAGAGCTCCGATCCCGGTTTTAGTTCCGGACAGCAAGGCATTTTACGGAACGAGCGGAGTTATGGAGCTTGCCAGCGAGTGCGGGACTTACGCCGTAGATAAGTTGCTTTTAGATGCGGAAGAAATCCCGATCCCTGGTCTTTTGAATATTGCTGATATTGATATCCATGAACAACGGATTGTAAATAGGACTATGTCCGGGCTTCCTGCGCTTGACAAGGCAATTGGTGGATTTGCTCCGGGTGAGCTTTCTGTCTGGACAGGGAAGCGTGGAGAAGGAAAATCCACACTTCTTAGCCAGGTTATACTTGATGCTGCGAGCCAGAATCATGTTGTATGCTGCTATTCAGGGGAGATGCCCAAAAGGCAGTTTAAGTCTGTTATGTTGCAACAGGCGGCTGGATATCTCTGGGTGACACGGAGAGAGGATGAGGCGTCCGGTAAGATTTTGTATGAGGTCCCAATGGGAATTGAGACGGAAATTGATGATTGGTGGAGAGGAAGAATTTTACTTACAGACATCGGAAGGGAAAATGCTCATGATGAAGACAACATCATCCGGCTTTTTGAGTACGCTTGCAGAAGCCGTGGAGCAGACGTGTTCCTAGTGGATAACATCATGACGGCCCAGTTGCGGGAAGAAGCGAGGCTTGGATTCTGGAGGGCACAGTCGATCTTTACAGGGCGGTTGATGGCGTTTGCAATGAGGAACAACGTACATGTCCACCTTGTGGCCCACCCGAAAAAAACTGGAAATTCTCCCATTGAGGCAGATGATGTGTCAGGGAGCGGAGATATCACAAACAGAGCCAACAACGCATTTAAGGTGGAGAGAGTCCCGGAAGAAAAGGTCGATCAGGTTGGATATTCCTCATTGCTAACAGTGCTGAAAAATCGAGAATTTGGATCAAGAGACCGAATCAAGCTGGACTTTAACGAGCCGTCCAGAAGATTCTTCCCAGCGGGCGGAAGCCCGGCAAAACGATACAGTTGGGAGTTGAAAATGCAGAATGGATAGGGACCGTGTTATTGCTTTAGTAGGTGGAGAAATACACCGGAAAAAGGCGCTTGCAGAGATAGCGGACAAAGACTTTGCAAAAGCACATTTGGAGGTTTCTGAGGCGCTTGAAGAGACGCTGAATGCCTACCTAAGAGGTGGTTTAGGTGGTACTAACTGAAAAAGACATCATCGAAAAGGGGAAATTCCTGATAGCGGATCAGGAGGCCGGAGCAAGAGTCCCATCGTTTCTGTCCGGTTGGCACGACGAAAACGCTGTGGCTTTGACAGCTATGCTGGATTCTTACATCCGCCTCAATATGTTGGAGCAGCTTTCTTTGAGGCTGACCGGAAAGCCTTTGAAAAACCTTCTGGCTTCGTTTTGCGACGAAGAAGTTGACCAAAAGAAACTGTTCAGGGTTAAGTATTTGGCAAGAACGAAAGAAAAACGGGGGGAGTAGGGTGAACTACATAGGAAT
>CAZEAD010000059.1:0-5587 GCA_964510115.1 uncultured Mycoplasma sp. | reverse complement strand
ATGCTGACAAAGAAGGATTCTTAAGAAGCGAACGAAGCTTAATCCAAACAATTGGACGATGTGCAAGAAATGCCAAAGGACATGTTATTATGTATGCCGATAAAATAACCGATAGTATGAATATTGCTATTAAAGAAACTGCAAGAAGAAGAGAAATTCAAATCAAATATAATCAAGAACACAATATAATACCAACAACAGTCCAAAAAGAAATTCGTGAATTAATATCAAATGTTGATGAAACAAAGTTGGATAAAAAGAAAAAAAGTGCTATAATAGATAAAAATATGATATCACAATTAGAAAAAGAAATGAAAGAAGCAGCCAAGAATCTTGAATTCGAAAGAGCAATGGAATTACGAGATATTATATTTGAAATGAAATCAAAATAAGGAGCAAAAATGGCTAAAAGAAAAAAGTTAAAAAAAGGAGCAAAAAAAGTTATCCATTTGTTAATAATTATTTTAATATTAGTAATAGCAAGTTATTTTGTAGAATACTTAATACTTGTCAATCTTCCTAGGACACCAAAAGAAACACATACAGAAGATTTTTACTACAACAAAGATTTTGGTTATATAACCATCAAAACAGATAATGACTATAATAGCAATGGAATTGATGACTATGCAGATTATTTAATTGGAGCCAAAAAATTAGCAGAAATAAACCCTAAATATGATGGTAGATATTGGGATGGAGGATATCCTCCCGAAAACGTTGGAGTTTGTACAGATGTTATTTGGTATGTTCTAAAAGAAGCAGGATATTATCTTAAAGATATGATCGCTAAAGATATTAGAGAAAGAAATGAAAGCGTTTATAAAATAGAAATAATTGATGATAATATTGATTTCAGGCGAGTTGCTAATCAGGAAAAGTTCTTTCAAAAATATGCTGAAACCCTAACAACAGACTTAAACGAAATTGGTCAGTTTCAACCAGGAGACATTGTAACATTTGATCAATCAGATCACATAGCCATAATTTCCGATAAGAAAAATATACGCGGAATACCATATTTGATTCAAAATTCTGATGAAGAACAACAAGAAAAAGAAGAAGACGTTTTAGAAGAAACCAAAATGAGAATAACTGGACACTATCGGTTCACATATACTGAAGAAATTCAAAGTTTAATAGATAGAATGTAAAATAAAAAAACAATTAAAATAAACAACGATTTTTCCTTTTCTAACAAACAGAATTGTGATACACTTAAAACAACAGGAGTAGTATATGGAAAAAAAAGAAGTATTTAAAAAAGAGTTAGAATACATAAAAAATAAAGAATATCAACAATCAGCTATAAATTTACTAGAAAAAGTACCAGATTACTTTTTTGAAATACCAGCTTCTTCAACAGGTAAATATCATCCTAAATATGCTTTAAATGAAGGCGGACTAGTTAGACATACTAAAGCAGCAATAACTATAGCTAATAGCTTATTGCAAATAGAAAGTATCGCCGGAAAATACGCATCAAAAGAAAAAGATCTTTTACTTATTGCTTTAATGTTGCATGATACAATTAAAAGTGGAAATCCTAAAGAAACATACACACGATTTGATCATCCACTCTTAGCAGCTCAGTTTATTAAAGACAATCAAAGTATAACAACATTTACTGATGAAGAAATAGATTTCTTATCAAAAATAATATCTTCCCATATGGGACAATGGAATACTAGTGATTATTCAGATGTAGTACTGCCTAAGCCTTCAACTAAATATGAATCATTTGTTCATATGTGTGACTATTTAGCAAGTAGAAAATTCTTAGAAGTGCCATTTGATAAAAATAATATAATAATAGAATAAAAATAGGAGTGAAAAAAATGGAAAAAAATAGTAACAAAAGTTCAAAGAAAAAAATATTTGTAGGATATTATGGTTTATCAGTTATCATGACCTACCTTGGAGTAATCTCATCAATAATTGGAGTATATTTTGCATTGACAGGAAAAATAACATTAGCAATAATATGCTTAATTGTATCAGGAATATGCGATGCCTTTGATGGTAAGATTGCTAGATCTTTAAAAAGAAGTAAAGAAGAAAAAAAATTTGGAATTCAACTTGACTCTTTATCAGATATGGTAGACTTCATCTTCCTACCAATTGCTATATTTTATGGATTAGGATTCTCTGAATGGTATAACATTCTTATCTTCGTTATATACGCAATATGTGGAATTTCTAGATTGGCATACTTCAACATCGTAGCAGAAGAAGATTCACCAGTGCCATATTACAGTGGTCTTCCAGTTACATCATCAGCTTTAATATTCCCACTATTATATATATTAAGAAGTTTTGTAAATACCATAACATTTGGTTATATCTATACAATAGCAATGTTAATAATAAGTATCTTATTTGTTGTCAATTTTAAGGTAAAAAAACCACAAGGATATGCAGCATATTTATTTTTAATCTTAGGAGTAATAGGAATTTTATTAATATTATATTTCAACCTTAATACAGGCTTTGTTAGATGAAATATTGCGATAGAAAAACTAATAAAATAATAGAACAAGATAATAAAACCATTAAATTTTTATACAATACTGTAATAGGTAGAATTATTCTTAAGCCATTGGTAATGCCCATTGTATCCAAAATTAATGGCAAAATCTTAAACACTAGGATTTCTACATTAGCAATCCCAAGGTTTATTAAAAAAAATAAAATTAATATGACAGAATATGAAAGCAAAAAATATAAAAGCTTTAATGATTTTTTTACTAGAAAAATTAAACCAGAAAATAGACCATTATCAAATAATAAAGAATTATTAACATCAATAGCGGATTCTAAACTAACAGTTTATGATATTAACAATGAATTGTTAATAAATGTTAAAAATAGCATCTATTCTCTTGAAGAATTACTAAAAGAACCATTATCAAAAAAATATGAAGGTGGAAAAGTACTTGTATTCCGATTAGGAGTTGATGACTATCATCATTATAATTTTCCAGACGATGGTCAGTTAATTAGAACAAAAGCAATCAAAGGGAAATTACATACAGTAAATCCTATTGCCTATGATACAGTAAAAGTTTGGAAAGAAAATCAAAGAGTAGTAAGTTTTTTAAAAACAGAAAATCTTAAAGAAGTAATTCAAATAGAAGTCGGAGCATTAAACGTTGGAACAATTCATAATTACAATCAACCAAAATTTAAAAAAGGTGAAGAAAAAGGATTTTTCTCTTTTGGAGGATCAACGATTATATTAATTCTGAAAAAGAATATAATAGAAATAGATAAAGACATCGAAGAAAACTCTAAAAAACAAATTGAAACTAGAGTTTTACTTAATGAAATAATAGGAAAAATAAGAAAGAGGTCATAAAAATGAAGTATTGTCCAAACTGTGGAAAGAAAATAAATGAAGAAGCAGATTATTGCATTTATTGTGGTAAAATGATCAATCAATCATATCAGCAAAATAATAAAACAATTAATCAAAATAACAAGCCCAAAAAAAGTATGCCTGCATGGCAAATAATTTTAATAGTAGTGGGAGCTGTTTTAGGATTAGCAGCAATAATATTTATGATTTTTCTATTTACCTTTGGAATAATTGTAGGAGAAGCAATGGATAATCCAAAAATAGATGATTTCTTTGATTACCCTTATTTCCCAGATGTTCCAGATTACGATAATATAAAATATTATGAAAAAGATCAAATAATAATTGAAGATGACATAAAGTTTCAAATACTTAATATTGAAAATATCCAAATTGATCAAGACTTAGGAATTGAAGGAATAAAAATAACTATCAAAATGAGAAATCTTGATGATGAAAATGAAATAATAAACAAGAATTCTTTTAAAATAGAAGAAGATGGTATAGAAACAAACTCAATAAAAATACCAGGCCAAGAAAATCCTTTAGAAAATGAAGTATTAACTCCATACGTTGATATGACCAGAACAATGGTTTTCGAAGCAAATAATCAAAACGATTTAAGTCTTAATTATTATGAAGATATCAATGATAATTATCCAGAATTTAAAATAATTTTAACTGACAAAACATTATAACATCCGAGGGCAGTATGAAAAAAATGAAGTACATATTTCAAAGAATATTCCATATGGATTTTAAAAAAATGTTTCAAGTAATAAATAAAATCCATAATAAAACTAATAAGAGCAAAATAGTTCTTTTTTTTGATATTGTATATTGTGGTTTTAAATACCAAGCAGGCTATATGGATTATGACTTATTTGCCATGTATGATTTAAACAAAGAGGAAAGAAAAACAATTCTAACAAGAGGCAAAAATAATTCCTATGTTAAAAGATTAAATCCCAAAGAATATTGGCATATCTTTGACAACAAAGATGAATTTAATCAAATATTCCAACAATATCTAAACAGAGAATATTTTATAATTACTGAAAACAATTACAAAGAATTTCAAGAATTCTTAAAAAACAAAAAGCAAATTATTGTTAAACCACTTAATGAATCATGTGGAAAAGGAATAGAAAAAATACAAATTGATAATAAAGATCTAAAAAAACTTTATAAAGAGTTAAAAAATAAAAAGACATATCTAATAGAAGAAGTGGCGAACCAACATGAAAAAATAACAGCACTTCATCCACAATCAGTAAATACAATTAGAATAATTACTTTGATAAATCAATATCAAGTAACAACAATTTTAGCGGCTTTCATAAGAATTGGCACTAAAGACAACGTTGTAGATAACTTTAATCATGGAGGAATATGTTCCCCAATTGATTTAGAAACCGGAAAAATTTCTGCTCAAGCAGTGGATAAACAAGGATTAGTGTATCAAAAACATCCAGATACTAACATAACATTAGAGGGCTATCAATTACCACATTGGGAAAAAGTAAAAAAACTAGTAATTGAAGCTTCCAAAGTTATCCCTGAAATGGGTTTAATTGGTTGGGACGTTTGCATCGGTCAAGAAAAACCAATGCTAATAGAAGCTAACCAGTTTCCAGGGCATGATATTTATCAACTACCAGTCCATAGAAAAAATAACATTGGGATGGTTCCTGTCTTCGAAGCAGCTTTATCCAAAAAAGAATAAAACATATTTTACTTTCAAAATATGACAAAATTACCTATTAGTAAAAAGCTAAACTATTAATAGGTGATAATATGCGAAAGTTAAAATATGTTTTTTCTAGACTAAAAGATATGAATTACCAAGCGCTGTTAGCAACAGTAAAAAAAGTCGAAATGAAAAATCAAAAACCACGAATAATCATTTTACTTGATATTATTTACTGTGCTATAAGATATCAATCAGGATACAACGATTATTATTCATTTGGAATGTACAATTTAACCAAAGAACAAAGAAAAACAATTCTAACAAGAGGTAAAAACAATACCTATGTAAGAGAACTAAACCCTAAACAATATTGGCATACTTTTGATAATAAAGATGAATTTAATCGAAAATTTCAAAAATACTTAAAAAGAGATTGGTTTTACATTCCCAATTCAACCTATGAAGACTTTAAAAAATTCATTAAAAATAAAAAAGAAATAATTGCTAAACCAAGAAATGATTCAGGAGGACATGGT
>CAZEAD010000058.1:0-5746 GCA_964510115.1 uncultured Mycoplasma sp. | reverse complement strand
TTCTCATAAAAACCTGCAAAATAACAAATAGGAAATTCCAAACCTTTAGATTTATGAATATTCATAATCTTAACACTATCAGAAGCTTTAGTATTAACTTTATATTTAATATCACTATTCTTATCCACAATCATTGAATCCAAATATTCTAAAAACATTACATTATTATATCCTAAATCTTCCAAAGAATAAGCAATCTTAAAAAGATAATCCAACCTTACCATAGCTTTCGATACATCAAAAGCCCTAACTAATTTTTCATAATAATGAAACTTATTAACAATTTCATTAAGTATCATAACAGGAGTACTTGAACTAACATCCATAGAAATTTCTAAACAAAGCTTATAAAGTTGAGAATCTTTAAGTTTATTAACATCAAGAACAGCTTGATAAATCTCATCATCACTACTATCCCATATAAAACTTCTAGCAACTGATGTATAATAATATAAAAATTGTTTATCACTTAAATCTGTATTCGTAGCTAAAAACAAAATCATTCCTAAGATATTTTTAAGAACCGAAATATCATATTCAACAGTTAATTTAGAATCTTCATAAACAACCAATGGTATGCCTAAATACTCAAATATTTTTTTATAACGAGCAAATTCTTTACCACGATCCAAAATAATACAAAAATCCGAATAAGTAGCTTTTCTAAGTCCCCCTTGTTTTTCCATTACTAAATAACCATTTTCAATTTTTTTCTTTATATCATTCGCAATAATAAAAATTTCCTTCTCCGCTTTGGAATAAGTCGTATCTTCTAAATCATAACAATATATCTCCAAATGATTATTTAAATCATTCTTACCATCCATACAATACGCCTGATTACCAAAAACCATTTGATGAGATTCTTTATAGTCAGCTCCCCCAATAAAAGAATCCATTACTTTATCAAACAAAACATTAATATCCATCAAGACTTCTTCCCTAGAACGAAAATTCTTAAGTAAATCAATCTTAACCCCATCTTTTTCCAACGCATATCCTTCATATTTATTTTTAAAAATAGCGGGATTTGCATTTCTAAAACGATAAATAGACTGCTTAATATCTCCAACCATATAAACATTGTTTTTAGAAATTTTTTGAATAAACATTTCTTGTAAATCACTAGTATCCTGATACTCATCAACCATTATTTCGTTATAATAATTAGCAATTTCAAAAGCAACACTTGGATTTTCATCCACAACCTTAATAGCCATTTTCGAAATATCATTAAACTCAAAAGCAGCTTTTTCCATCTTAAAATTCCATATTTTAGAATCAAGTTCCAAAATAATACTAATAATTGCTTTTACATAAGGCATAGTAGTCTTATAAATTTCTTTGATTTCAAAAACATCTCTATAAATTGTTAAGCTTTGAAGTTCTTTTAATAAAGACTTAATACTATCTTTTTCCAAAGAAATTTCATTAGTATTTCTAACAACAGGCAAACTAACCATACAAGAATTTTTAATAGTTAGATAATCATTTGCCTTTAAAAGATTTTCCAAACAAGAAAAATATTTTTCATAAACAGTTCCATCCATTTTAATACTAATATTATCTAAAAGTTTACCAATTCTAGAAACCTTTTCTAACAACAATTGTTCATACTCTTTTATCAAAGATTCTATATAATTATTTCCATAAAAGTTATCAACATAATTTGTTAAAAACTCATTTTTATCATAACGAAGTTCTAATTTTAAATCCAAATTCAAAATAGCATCTAATATTTTTTTATCATCTTTTACACAAAAATCATTAATAAGAGTTAGAAAATTGCTATCATTTTTTTCATATTTTTCCAAAATAATTTCATTTAAATATTTCTTTCGTAAAAGTTGAATAATACTTGCATCTACAATTCCAATATTTTTAGAAACTCCTAAAAGATAGTAATACTTTTTCACAATAGATAAGGCATAACTATCAAAAGTAGTGATATAAGCTTGATCTAGAAGTTCTAATTGTTCTTTTAAAGACTCATCCCCAGAAATTGCTTTTCTAATTCTTTCTTGCATTTCCATTGCAGCCTCATTAGTAAAAGTTAAAACCAAAAGACGATTAACATCCACTCCAGACTTTAATTTTCTAATAACCCTAGCAGTCAAAACAGCAGTTTTTCCGCTTCCTGCTCCCGCACTAACAATAATGTTACTGCCTTCTTGATTAATAGCCTTTTCCTGATCAACAGTCCAACTAGGCATTAACATCACCTCCAATAAAAGACAAATCCTTATCCTTTTCTATATCTACAACATCCTCTTCTGTCATAAAACAAATATCACGAAATTTACAAAACTGACATCCTA
Source organism: uncultured Mycoplasma sp. (assembly GCA_964510115.1). Taxonomy (GTDB): domain Bacteria; phylum Bacillota_I; class Bacilli_A; order RF39; family UBA660; genus UMGS1572. Next base: position 3,428 of record CAZEAD010000058.1, on the reverse strand, counting down.
AATTAACACCATTAACCCTCTTAGGATTAATCGCAAAATCCCCACTACTAATACCAATTCCTGCTTCTTTAACTTTATCATGAACAAGATCAATCAAAGAATCAAACTGAAAATCATTTAAAACCTTTGAATAACTATAATAAGACCCATCATTCTTAACCTTCATAGAACTAATGACATTACTATCTTTGTAAGAAGAATCAAACTCACTTAAAATATCACCATTATCATTAGAATAACCAGATAATCGCAATGATTTCTTCAAAATACTTTCATAACTATTTTTAACATCAACATTAGGAATCTCATTTAACACTTTTTGTAAATAAAAACCTGCAAAAGCAATATTTTTAAGTTTTTCACTATTCTTTGCCAAATAAAGATAAACTGGAAGTTGTAAACTAAGTCCATACCTACTAAGTAACAAATCAATATCAGTATTGCCAGTTTTATAATCAATTATAGCAACAATAGTACGACCATCTTTTTCCTCATATAAAATTTTATCAATAAAACCTTTAAAAGTAACTTTTACATCACCATCTAAAGAAATTACAACTCTCTCCTCATATAAAGCTTTATTCAATTTACAAAACCTCATCTGTTCCTCAATAGAAGAAACAACAAAATCCATATTATTAATTAACTTATTAACAAAAAACCTCTCTTTAGAATTTTTATAAGGTTGGTCTTTTGTATAAATATTAACTAATTCATCAACACTTTTTCCTTCCATAAAATGGTGTTGTAAAACATAATGAAAAAGATTTCCAATATAAGTAGCAAAAGTTTCTAAAAATACATCAAGTTTCAATACATTTGCAATATAATACTGAAACTTACACAAATAATACTTATTCATACTAGAATAAGACAAAACAACTTCTTGATCTTTCGGTAAACTAACACCTGAAAATTTATTATCATAACCTAAATAATCAATTTCAAAATTATGATAATAAAGGGAAAGACCATCAGAAACACCACCATAAGTAACCAAATTAAATATCATATCTGCAAGCTGTAACTTACTCCATACCTCAGAATAACTAGTCTTTAAAGAATCAACTTGTAAAACAGAAAAACCCATCAAAGAAATTAAACTACTTGGATAAAAACTGCGATATGGTGTTTGATTTTTATAAGTTATAACCAAATTAGAAATAGAACTTAATCTTCTTTTAATAGACTGTTTTATTTTTAAATTCTCCTCACTTACTAAATCAATATCCAAACCTTTCTTCATAGAATCTGTAATATAATCTTCATCTTTTTTAAACTTAGGGATTGCATTCTGATTAAAATTAATCAAAAAAACATAATCATCACTATCAATATAATCATTTAAAAAATCAATAACTTGAACACTATTATTCTTCTTAGGAACAATATTAGTTCTCTTCATTGCTTGAATGATAAATTCCTTCTTAATATCTTTATTACTAATTAGAACATAATCATTTAAAATATTAATAATTTTATTTAAAATACCATCACAATCACTATACTTACAACGAAGTCTTAAAATAACATCACCAATATCAACCTCATCATACCAAGTTAAAAAATCATTTGCTAACTCTAAACTATACAAATAATGTTTATCAATATCAATAGGTATCTGATACAAACCAAAAATCTTAGAAATTACTGTCAAATAATCGTTATCAACATTAGTAATTTTAATTCTATTAATATCCACGCCATGTCTAAGTAAATCAGAAATACCATTACAAACAAAAGCAATTTCCGAATCAATAGATGGTGCAGAATACACATTTTGTTTTTTCTCAACAACATCATCACAAACAAAACTAACATCAGTCACAGCTTTTAATTCTGAAATAGTTTTAAGTTCTAACTTACTAAAATAAGGTATTCCTACAAAAACAATATTATAATTTACAACAATACTTTTAAAATCCTTATCAAAATATAATAAATTTTGTTCTAATAAATCACTTTTTAATTCATATAAAAAATGTAATTGTTCTATTTCTGAATCATCATTAATATAAACTAACTTATTTAAATAAATATCCGCGGTTTCATAAGAAAGTTGATACTTTTCCATAACATAAGCTAAAGTTAAATCATCATAAGAAAAATAATAATGATTCATAAATTCTTTCAAAGAAAAAAACTTAACATCGTATATATTACTATCATTATTTAATTCTTTTAATATCCACTTTTTATAACTATATCCACAAATAAAAATAGTTTTGTTTTTTATAAATTCTTTTAACTTCATAAGTATCTCCCAAAGAAATTATATCAAAAACAAAAACTATTTTCTAGTTCTTCCAAACGATTCCAAAGAATAAGAACTAGGTCTTCTAATAATATCTTGCAAATCCAAAAACATTTCATATTTATCATTTATCATTCGAAAAATATTTTCCAAATCCTCGCCAAAAATACCATCACTTATATTAATGCCAGCCAAATTATCAACAGACAAATCACAACTATTATTCATTAAAAAATTTAACAAATTAATTATATTATTTTTTAGACACTCTATTTCTTCAAAATAAACATAATATACGTCTTCATCATATGTGCAATCTTTGTTATTTAAACTACACCACACATAAAACCAAGCCCTCATAGTATCATTAGAAAATGTTACAAAATAAGTTTCTATTTTCGTTTTAAAGTCTTCTAACGAATAAGAAAAATATTTTTCAAACAAAAAATTTATCATTCCAAAACTATACTTCTTATTAAAAACAATATTATTTTTTTTCACTAACAAAAATTGTTGTTTAAGTAACAATAACTTATCTTTCAAAATATTCATATTTACAAACCTCATATAATATATAATCAGTATTTGATTATTTATTACTAATCAAATAATTTACTGCTCTTATTATAGCATATCTCCCATATTCATAAGTTAAACTACCTTGCTGATAAGCAATATAAGGTTCTCTTAAAGGACCATCACATGATAATTCAATTGAAGAACCCTGTGTAAAACAACCGGCAGCCATAATAACTTTATCTTCATAACCAGGCATATCACCAGGTTCTGGTATCGCGTTAGCATCAACTGGAGAAGCCATTTGTATTCCTTGACAATATCTAATTAAATCATCAGGATTAGCAAAAATAATGTTTTGAACTATATCAACACGCTCATCATCAAATTTAGGTTCAACTTGATATCCAAGATTCTCCATAACTTTACTAGTCAAAATTGCAGTTTTTAAAGCTGAATTAACTACTTCAGGAGCGAAAAACAAACCTTGTAAAAAGCTTTTATTAAGACCTAAAGTAGGACCAACCAATGACCCCTCTCCTGGAACAGTTAACCTTTCAGAAACCAAATTAACTAGATCAGACCTTCCAACAACATAAGCTCCATTGGGTGCTAAACCGCCACCCAAGTTTTTAATAAGTGACCCAACAACAATATC
>CAZEAD010000057.1:0-5768 GCA_964510115.1 uncultured Mycoplasma sp. | reverse complement strand
TCGCCAGCCTTATCAACATTAGGGCCAGCACCCTTAGGAATAGGGAAATGATATAAATCTGATAATTTATCCATTTCTTTTAAAAATAAAAATCTACTAATCATTGAAGCACACGCAACTGCTAAATTTTTATCTTCTGCTTTTGTAATAAAAGTAATGCCTTTTAAAATATTAGAACAATCTTTTATATATTCATAATATCTAGCTTCTCTAGCAAACTCATCTACAATAATATAATCAGGCTTTTCACCAATTTCTTCATACAAACTAGATAAAACTTTATTATGCATAATCGCTTTAATTTTATTCATATTTACATCTTTATTATATTTTTCATTGTATTCTTCATTATTTAAAATAATACTTTTATATTTAATTAATTTAATGAATTTAGGAACAATATTTAAAATTTGTTCATCAGTTAACTTTTTTGAATCACCAACTTGCATCTTTATTAACTCATCGACCTGTTCTTTTTTTACATAAGCCGCAGTAACCACAATTGGACCAAAATAATCACCAGTTCCTACCTCATCAGAACCAATTGCACTAGTATGTAAATATTTGTTATTTTCAAGTTTATTATCATTTATATCTTGACCATCAATTTCTTTCCACATATTAGCATCAATATCAGCACTTACTCCTTGAAACATTGCCTTTTTTGATTCATACAAAGTAATAATAGTGTCGGCATCCATAGCTTGAAAAATAGCATAAGGAGGAGTTTTATCACGCCTTTTATCTTTATAGTATTCAATCATTTTATCTCTAGTAGCATCACTAACTTTAATAACAACATTCATAAATTAATCACCAAATTAATTGTAACAAATAGTAAACAAAATGTCTAATATAACACTAAATAGTTTTTACTGTTTTCAAAATGATTTAAAAATATTTGAAAACCAAAGTAAAGTATGCTATTATAAATATATAAATAAAAATAGCATACTTTTTTTGTATGCAAGGAGGAATAAACTATGCAAACAAACATTCGCCAGGGGGGGGGTATTAAATAAAACCCCACTAAAAAAGATCAAGAAGATGAATGTACTCATTTTCTTTTTGGTGGCACTTTCATTATTTTCAATAGTAACTTTTACAAGCTATGCTTTGTTTACCAGTGAAGTAGAAGGATCAAATAGTATAAGTTTAACAGTGTCAACAGCAGGCAGAATATCAGTAAGAATATTTGCTCAAGATACAGAAACAGATGTAAGTACTTTAGAAAAACATGAAAATAAATTATATTTTAATGTTAAAGAAGGCTATGAAATGGAAAGTTTTTCTTGTGACACTGGTGAAGCAACCTATGATAGAAAAACAAATATTTTGACAATAAAAAATGCTACACAAAATGGGAAATGTGATATAAAATATAGAAAAATAACCATTTATGGAATAAGAAGATTATTAAATTCAAAATTATCATCATGGGAAAGAATTGAAGATTCCATTGGATCAGAAGCCAATGCCCAAGTAGGAACAACAACAGTTAAAAATGATTTTGATAGTATAGCACCATGGAGTGAAATTATTTCATATAACTATAATACTAGTACTAAACAAATAACAGCTACCTATGGAGATTCAAACTTCAAATTCGATGGAAGTAATGGAGAAGTATTAACAAAAATACCAGAGTTTTATTGGAAAAGATATCGAGATAGTAATTATGAATATATTTTGATATCAAAATCTAACATAGATGGATATACAAAAAGTGAAGAGTTCTCAGTAGGAAGATATACAATGTCAGGATCTAGTGAAGGAGTTCATAGTAAAAGTGGTGCTACACCACTTGTTAGCACAACTATAGCAGATTTTAGAACTTATGCCAGAAACTTAGGAACAGGATTTGGACAGATGGATTGGCATTATTTTATCTTACAAATGTTATATTTAGTGGAATATGCCGATTATGATAGCCAAGCTAAATTAGGGCCTGGTAATACTAATGCTTCTCATACGACAGCTATTACAAGTGGAGGTTGCGATTTCTTAGGAATGAAATCAGGAAGTGCAGATGGAACAGATACAAGTTCTATAATATACCGAGGAATAGAAGACATATATGGTAACATATGGCAATTTGTAGATGGAATAAATATAAGAAATGGTCAAACCTATATTTGTTATGACCAAAGTCAATATACTTCAGATAAATTTAATGAATGCTATAAAGCTATAGGATATACCAATGTTACAAGTAATGGATATGTTTCTAAATTAGGATATGATGCTGCTAATCCAATGGTAGCTTTTCCTACTGAGATTAATGAAACCACAGGTATTATTGGAGATTATTCATATAGTTTAGCTTCTGGAGATAGAACAGCTCTTGTCGGCGCTAGATATAGCCTTGGATTTCGAGCTGGATTGTGGTCTTGGTATTACAGACACGAGTCTTCTGTATCTGGCGATAGTATCGGTGCTCGACTTCTTAAAACCAGTTAAAACACGTAATTATAAATAAAATTATACAAATAAGGAAGCCTTGTTATATTATTTAAATAAAATCAATATAACAATGGTTTTCTTTTTTAGCATTCTTACCCAAATAATTTTGCTTTATATCAAAACATAAAATCAAGGAATAAAACCATCAATAATATAATAATAATTTTTATTTTTTAATCTTTTAAACTCTTCTGAATCTTTAATGGTCCAAACAACAATGTGATTTTTATTAAAACTGATTTTTTCATTAATCAAAAATTTATTAATTAATAAAAAATTTGGTTTAATTAAAAATAAACAAAATTTACTTAAAGTAAATAATTTAGAAAAACCAAAATTTACTAGCAAACCACGTTTATAATTAGGCCTGTTCCACAAAAACCAAATAATATCACTAGGTAAAAAAGAAACAATAACAAAATAACCTTTATAATTATCTAAAATTTTAGCAATTTGTTTTTCTAATAATCTAGTTCTAAAATTACCTTTAATTTCAATAAAAACTTTAACTTTACCTGAAATAACCTTTAAAACATCCAAAAGAGTAGGAATAAATTGATTACTTTTAGCAAGTCTTAAACTTTTTAGTTCAGAATAAGTACAATCTTTAATTCTTTTGCTTTTACCTGTCATTCTAAAAGTGTTACTATCATGAAAAACTATTACAGTATTATCTTTCGTTAAACGTACATCAAGCTCAACATCAAATCCTAAATCAGCGGCAATTTGAAAAGCCAAAAGAGAATTTTCAGGAATACTTTGATTTTTATTATGAAAACCTCTATGTAAAATAATCTTATCTTTTTTCAAAACATCACACTCTAACTATATAAAATATTTTTAAATGAAATATTTTAGAACTTATTTACACAATCTAACAAAATAAAAGTCATAATATGGCATATTTTAAAAAAATAAGTTATACTAATAATAAGGAGGTATCCATGAATATAGTAGATACAATCATTATTGTTGCGATTCTTGTTATTGCTGCAGGAGGTTTAAAAAATGGTTTCTTCAAACAGTCAGTTCTGACTATAGGAACAGTTTTAGTTTTTATCTTATCGTATTATCTTAAAGACATTTTAGCAAACTTTTTTAGTTACAATTTACCATTTTTTAATTTTGCAGGACCATTATTAGGTTTAAAATCTTTAAACATATTATTATATCAATTAATTGCATTTTTAATTGTCTTTGTGTTATTATTATCAGTGTTAGTGGTTTTATTAAAAATAACAGGAGTCTTTGAAAAAATCTTAAAATATACAATTGTTTTAGGAATTCCTTCTAAAATACTAGGATTTATCGTAGGATTAATAGAAGGTTATATTATAGTTTTTATCGTATTATTTTTCTTAAACCAACCAGCTGTTAATTTAAAAGTTCTTGATGAATCAAAATTGATGCCAGTTATAGTTAATTCATCACCAGGATTATCAGGAATTGTTTCCAAAACTAATGAAGCAGTAGTAGAAATATATGATTTAGTAAACGAATATACTAAGAATCAAGATGCTGACGAGTTTAATTATAAAGCAGTAGAAATAATGATTGATAAAAAAGTAATAACAAAAGACTACTTAAGAAAACTAAAAGAAAAAGAAAAAATATCATTCCCAGGAATTGATAATTTAATTCAGTAAAAAAAGGAGAGATAAAATGTTAAAACATTTACAAGAAGAAAACTTAAAAGAATTAACTTCATCAGGACTTGTTTTAGTAGATTTTTATGCTACTTGGTGTGGACCATGTAAAATGCTAGGACCAGTTTTAGAAGAATTAGCAGAAGAAAACGAAGAACTATCAATAATCAAAGTTGATATTGATAAACACAATGATCTTGCTAGAGAATATGCCATAATGTCTGTTCCTACTATGATTATCTATAAAGATGGTAAAGTTGCCAAAAAATTAGTGGGATTTATGCCCAAACAAGCCTTATTAAAAGAAATTAATAATATTTAGTACTAGACAAACCAAATAGCCTATGTTATAATTACATACGTTATAAAAAAAGCAATCCGCTGACAACTTATAAAAATTTAAATAGTTATGATTGCTGGTTAGAAAAGGAGAAACTAAATATGAATGTATTAGACAAGATTGCTAGTAAGCAATTGAAAAATGACATTCCTGAATTCAGAGTAGGAGATACAGTTCGCCTAGATGTAAAAATCATTGAAGGGAATAAAGAACGTATCCAAGCTTATGAAGGAATAGTTGTAGCTCGTAAAGGATCTGGTTTAAGCGAAACATTCACTGTAAGAAAAGAATCTTATGGCGTGGGAGTAGAAAGAATTTTCCCTGTTCATTCACCAAAGTTGGCTAAAATAACAGTAGTTAGAACAGGTAAAGTAAGACGTGCAAAACTTGGATACTTAAAAGACTATGTAGGTCAATACAAAATTAAAGAAAGAGGACAAAAACCTAAAAAAGAAGATAAGGCTGCTTAATAAAGTCTTATCTTTTTTAAATAATTGGAGGAAATAATGAAAAACAAAAAACCAGAAAAACAAAAGTCTATGTGGAAAGACTTATCGACCTATTTCATAATTTTTGTTTTTGTAATATTACTAAGAAACTATGTAATAACCCCAATCAGAGTCAATGGTCAAAGTATGGAAGCAACACTATTTGATAAAGAAATAATGTTTTTAGATAAAATAAGTTATAGATTTTCCAAAATAAATAGTAGTATTAAAACATAACTCAGCATTAACAAATGAAAGTGAGTATCTTATCAAAAGAGTAATAGGACTTCCAAACGAAACATTAAAGTATGAAAATAATAAATTATATATAAATAACCAATTAGTAGAAGAAACTTTTAATCGTGATAGAACAATGGATTTTAATATAAATGATATAGGATATACCATTATTCCTGAAGATTGTTACTTTGTTTTAGGAGATAATCGTAATGATTCCATTGATAGTAGAGTACTAGGATGTATAAAAAAAGAAGATATCCTAGGTAAAACTAATCTAGTTATCTATCCATTATCCCACTTTGGAATTAAAAAATAGAGCAAAAAAAGAACTGCCAATATTATGAACTTGTCAATAAAAAGTAGACACAAAAAGTTCTAATTAAACCCTAGTCGAGTTCTATACTCGATTGGGGTTTTATAATTTAAAGCATAACTAGGTCTTAAATTATTGTGGTCATATATAATAGCATTTATATAATCTTCTACAGTTTCATAATCATCTTGGTTAAAATCAATATACATTTCTTTCTTTAACCAACCATTTTTAGATTCTATTATTGGATTATCTGTCGGAGTTCCTCTTCTCGACAT
>CAZEAD010000056.1:0-5771 GCA_964510115.1 uncultured Mycoplasma sp. | reverse complement strand
AATTGTGTTATAAAATTTTTCTTGTTTAGCTCTTAATTCATTTTGTCTTTTATTATTTTGAACTGTTATGATAATAACTATAATTATAGCTATTACTAAAATTACTCCAACTATTATTAAGATTAGTTTGACAGGAATAGGTTTTTTTTCTTTGAAGTTGTTATCATATTCAACACTTTGAAAAGGTTCATTGTAAATATTTTGATTAAAATTATTTATATTATTATTAGATATGTTTGATATGTCATTTGGAATATTTTGATTATCTATTTCTGAATTTATGTTTTGATTATAGTCATTTCCATTATTTAAATCATTAGTATTGCTATAAGGATTGTTATTTTGTTGATTATAATTGCTGGCATTACTGAAAAAATTATTGTTTATTTGTTGATAGCTTGTTTGAATATTATTTTGATTATTATCTTCGTTTGGAATATAGCTTTCTAATTCTTCATTTTTCTTTTTCATATATCATTCTCCTTATAGTATTATTATATATATTATAAATATATCATTTTTTTATCTATTTTGCAATATTAACTCAAGTTAAAAAAACAGGATTAGTTCCTGTTAATTTTTTATTGTGTTGTATATTTCTTCAACTGGATATTTTTTATCATTATTATATATGGGAATTAAATGAAGATGAAAGTGTTTTATTTCCTGACATATACCATTATTTTGAACTAGTTGCAAGCCTACATATTTTAATTTTTCTTTTAATATTGTGCTTAATTCTTTGGCAACTTTGAAAATATGATTAATAGTTTCAATGTCTATATCTTCTAAATCTTTAGTATGTTTTTTGGGTATTATTAAAGTATGACCATTACTTTTAGGGTTAATATCTAGAAATGCTAAGCATATTTCATCTTCATAAATAGTGTAACTTTTTATTTCTTTTTTTATTATTTTACAAAATAAACAATTTTCCATAATTTTCTCCTTTTTTAATTATATTAAAATACTAAAATAAAAAAGTAAATACTTTATCATAATATTAAAATATGATAGAATATTATTAGTATGAAGAGGTGTATTATGAATAAAGAAAAAGTTAGTATGAAAAATTATTTTATTTTGTTTATTATTGTTTTAGTGACAATTGTAATAATTTGGTATTTACTGGTTTGGTATCATGAGTATAATTCTTTAGAAGTTAATACTCCGGTTATTTATAATACTATTTCTGAAGTGAAGTATGATAACCTTTCTACTGTTGCTAAAGAGAGGGATTTGTTTGTTTTATATGCTTGTACTACTGATGATAAAGTTTGTAGGAATTTAGAGGTAAGTCTTAAGAGTTATTTGATTGATAATAATTTGACAGAGGATTTTTTCTATTTGAATTTAGGAAAAGATTGTGATTGTGATGATTATTTAGATACTATTTATAAAAAGTTTAAAAGTGATGATTTGGTTAAAAAGGTTAAGGGATATCCGACATTATTTTTGTTTGCAAATGGGGAAATTGTTGATTTATTGAGTGTTAAGAATAAAGGGCTTGCTATTAGTGATATTCAAACTTTTGTAGAAGGATATGATTTTTAATGTTAAATATTGTACTTTATGAACCTGAAATTCCTCAGAATACTGGTAATATTATGAGAACATGTGTTGCTACTGGAGCTAGGTTACATTTAATTGAACCTTTTGGTTTTTTGTTAAACGATGCTACTATTAAAAGATCTGGTGTTAATTATATTGATAAACTTGATTATAGAACTTATTTAAATTATGAAGATTTTTTGAGTAAGAATAAGGGTGATTTTTATTATTTTACGAGATATGGGAATAAACCTCATACGTCTTTTGATTATAGTGATTCTTCTAAGGAAATATATTTTATTTTTGGAAAGGAATCAACTGGTATTCCTAAAGAAATTTTAAAAGATAATTTGGATAAATGTATGCGAATTCCTATGACTAGTAACGTTCGTGCACTTAATCTTTCTAATTGTGTTGCAATTGTGACTTATGAGGCATTAAGGCAGCAAGATTATAATGGTCTTTTGAAATATGAACCTCATAAGGGTGAAAATTATTTGAGTGAATAATTGTTTTTTTTATAAAAAAAGAATAAATATGTTAAAAAAAGTTGAATTTTTGATATTTTTTTGTTATAATCGTTTACAGAAAAGCGCGGAAGGAGGGATTAAAGTATGGCAACACAAGTCGCAGTTAATGGTAATTTAGATGGTGCACTTAAAAGATTTAAAACTAAGTGTGCACGTGATGGAGTCCTTTCTGAAGTTAAGAAAAGAAAATTTTATAAAAAACCTGGAGTAGTTAGAAAAGAGAAGGAAGAAATTAATAAAAGAAATTCAATGAAGAAGAGTAAGAATAGATATTAAAAGAAAGAAGTTTTCTTTCTTTTTAGTTAGGAGATATATATGAGTTTAGAAGAAAAATTGAAAAATGATTTAGTTCTTGCGATGAAAGAAAAAGATAAAGTTAAAATGACTACTTTACGTGCTATTAAAGGTGCTTATCAACTTGAGGCTATTAATAAAAAGTTAGATGTTAATGATGATTTGATTTTGGATTGTATTAATAAACAAATTAAGATGAGAAATGATTCTATTGAAGAGTTTAAAAAGGCTAATCGTGAGGATTTAGTTGATTCTTATACGCAAGAAGTAAATATTTTGAAAGAATATATGCCTAAGTTGTTAACTTTAGAAGAGCTTAATAGTATTATTGATTCTGTTTTTGGAGAGGTTAAACCAACTTCTATAAAAGATATGGGAAAAATTATGAAAGAAATTACTCCTAAAGTTAAAAATAGATGTGATATGAAGCAACTTAATGAGTTAATAAAAAATAAGTTAGAACAAATTTAGTATTTTATTACCCTGTTTTTGGGTAATTTTTTTTCTCGACATTGCTTTTTAAATATTGTATAATGTTTTTATAGTAATGGAGGTTGTGATGAAAAATATTTTTAAAAGCAAGATGTTATTGGTGTCTTTACTAGCTATTTTAATCATTGGGATTGGTGGAACTTATGCTTATATTCGTTTTTTTGCATCAGGTGGTGATAATGTTATTGTTTCTGGATGTTTAAAGCTTTCTTTTAATGAGGGTCAAGGATTGAATCTTAGTGATTCTCAACCTGTTTCAGATGATATTGGGCTTAGTAGTGATCCATATAATTTTACTGTTACTAACTCTTGTAGTTTGGATGCTGATTATAAAGTTAGTATTAATGTTTTAAATTCTAGTAGTGAGGGTAATGATAGTAAGATTAAGTTATCTTTAGATGATGGTAGTTCTCCAATACAAAATCCTACTATGGTTGGTTCTTTAACTGAAAATGTTTTGGCAGAACCAGTTGATGGTGTTGTAAAATCTTATTTATTGGATTCTGGTGTTATTGGGGTTGGAGAATCTAAAACTTATAATCTTAGAATGTGGATTGATAATGATGTTGAAGATTTTAGTGGAAAGTTTGATACTAAGATTATAACAGAAGCTACAGTTTTAGGTGATAAGTAAAAAAATTAGTATTTGATTATGAACATCTTCGTTGGAAGGTGTTTTTTTGTTTAATCGTTGCAAATAAAATAAAATAATTGTTAATAGTGTTTAAAATGTTGTATAATAAATGAAGAAAAAATAAAAATGTTATTTTTAGATTTAAGTTTAAAAGTTATCTTCGTTTGAGGTGGAGTATGTATTTAAAGGAAATTAGAATTTCAGGGTTTAAATCTTTTGCAGATAAAATAAGTTTGAATATGGATGATAATATTACATGTATTGTTGGCCCTAATGGTAGTGGTAAGAGTAATATTGTTGATGCTGTTAAATGGGTTTTAGGGGAACAATCTGTTAAAACTCTTCGTGGTAGTAATAATATGACAGATGTTATTTTTGCAGGTAGTAAAAGTAGGAATCCTCTTAATTTGGCTTCTGTTTCTTTAGTGTTTGACAATAGTGATTCTTATTTAAAAGTTGGTTTTTCGGAGATAGCTATTACTAGAAAGGTTTATCGTACTGGGGAAAATGAATATTTTATAAATAATGATAAGTGTCGTTTTAAAGATATTACTGATTTGTTTTTAGATTCTGGAATGGGTAAATATGCTTTTAATATAATTTCTCAAGGAGAAGTTAGTAAGATTATTAGTGATTCTCCATTTGATAGAAGAGTGTTATTTGAAGAGGCTGCTGAGGTTTTAAAATATAAAAAAAGAAAAGAAGAAGCTCTTAGAAAGCTTGATAAAACTAATGAAAATTTAGTTCGTGTTACAGATATAATTAGTGAACTTGAAGGGCAAATTGAGCCTCTTAAGGAACAAAGTGTTAAAGCAAAACGTTATTTAGAAGTAAAAGATAATTTAGAAAATATTGAAATTGCTTTGATGGCAACAGAGATTGAAAAACTTAATTCTTCTTATCAAGAGGGTTTAAAACAAGTTACAGATATACAAAATAGAATTGTTTTAGAATCTACTAGTAATACTAATAATGATTTAAAGATTGATGATGTTAAAAAACAATTATCAGAAATTGATTTGAAAATTGCTGAACTTAATCAAGTTTATGTTGCTTTGATTAAAGAAGAAGAAAAGATAAATGGGGAGAAGAATATTTTGAAGGAGAGGAGTAAGTATACTTCTTCGGATATTAAGATACATGAAAATATAAGTAGATTAAAAGAAGATAGTTTTGCTTTTAATAATAAAGTATTGTCTTTACAATCTGATATTAATATTTTGAAAGATAAATTTGCTGATATTTGTTCAAAAATTACTGATTTAAACAGTAATCTTGTTATTTTTGCTAAGAAAAATGATACTATTAACAGTGAAATTGTTGTTAAGAAGAAAGAACTTGTTGTAGGAGAATATAGACTTAAATCTTTGATGGATTATGTTTATAGTAACCAAAGTGGTAATCAAACAGTAAATAGCATTTTAAATAATCCTAAATTAAAAGGTGTTCATAAAACTATTGGAAAGATCGTTGATGTTGAGGATAAATATATTCAAGCAGTTTCAGTTGCTATGGGTGCTAGTAAGGATTTTTTAGTTGTTGATAGTCCAGAGGTTGCTAAAAGATGTATAGATTATTTAAAAGATAATAAACTTGGAAGAGTAACATTCTTTCCTTTAAATGTTATCAAACCACGAAATGTTGATGATATGACTCTTAATATGTTAGAAAAATGTGAGGGATATATTAATGTTTTAGATAAACTTATTATTTGTGAATCTATTTATTCTAATATAATTCAAAATCAATTTGGTAATGTTATTTTGGTTGATAATTTGGAACATGCTAATGAAATAAGTAAAATTATAAATCAAAGATATAGAATAGTTACTTTAGCAGGAGATATTATTCATGTCGGGGGATCTATAACTGGTGGTAATTTAAAAACTAGTTCAATTATAAATGAAAAACATGAATTGATAGAATCAGATATTCCTGTTTCATATATGGATTTGCAAGAAGCTTATGAAGACTTATTACATGATAAGAAAAGTACGGAATTATTTCAAAATATAGAAAAAAATAGAACTCGAAAAATGTTATGGTATGAGTATACAAAAGAAAATCATATGGTTGAATATTAAACAAAAGGAAATTCAAACGATATGTCAAAATTTAAAGAAACAGGAAATGTTTACGATAGATAGAAGGTGTCATTATGTTTTTTATTAATATTTTAGGAGCTATTATGCGATTTTGTTATGATATTGTGCATAATTACGGAATAGCCATTATCCTTTTTACTTTAATCAGTAAATTTGTTTTACTTC
>CAZEAD010000055.1:0-5814 GCA_964510115.1 uncultured Mycoplasma sp. | reverse complement strand
TGGTTTACTAAATCTAAATTTGCTGATCAGGAGCTTAAGTGGGATTCTCCTTTTGGGCTTGGTTATCCTGGATGGCATATTGAATGTTCATGTATTAGTAAGAGATTTAATGGAGAATATTTGGATATTCATTGTGGTGGTGTTGATAATATATTTCCTCATCATACTAATGAAATTGCTCAAAGTGAATCGTATTTTGGGCATCCTTGGTGTAAGTATTGGTTCCATGTTGAACATCTAAATGATAAAAATGGGAAAATGAGTAAATCTAAAGGGGATTTTTTAACAATTTCCTTACTTAAAGATAAAGGGTATAATCCTCTTAGTTATCGCTATTTGTGTTTACAATCTCATTATCGTAAGCAAATGGTGTTTTCATATGAAACTTTGGATAATGCAGAGACTGCTTATTTAAAACTTAAATCGAGGATTAAGGAATTACTTGATACTGGTGATTTTGATTCTGATAGTTATGAAAAGTTTAATTTATTATTTAAAGAGTGTTTAGAAGATGATTTAAACACTGCGTCTGGTTTGTCAGTTTTGTATGATGTTTTAAAATCTGATATTAGTGGTACAACTAAGATTAAACTTATAAAAGATTTTGACATGGTTTTAGGACTTGATTTGTTTGCTTCTTTGGATGTCGCTATTGATAAAGAATTAGAATCTTATGTTATGGAAATGATTGAAAAACGAAATGCTGCGAAGGCTGTTAAGGATTATGCGATGGCAGATAAAATAAGAGATTCTCTTATGGAAAAAGGCATTAAACTTATTGATACTAAAGATGGTACTAAATTTGAATGTTTATAGGAGGTAGTTATATGTATTATTTTATAGCTATTATCTCTTTTGTTATTACATTAGTGGCACAAATTTTTGTTAGTTATAATTATAGTAAGTATAGAAAAGTTAAAAGTAAACATGGGTTATCTGGGGTAGAAGTCGCTTCAAATTTATTAAAGGAATATGATTTAGATGATATTTATGTTATTGAGACTAAAGGAGAATTAACTGATCATTATGATCCAGAGGCTAAAGTTATTAGACTGTCTACTTCAGTTTTTCATGGGACTGATGTTGCGGCTTGTGCGGTTGCTGCTCATGAAGTTGGACATGCTATTCAATATAAAGAGGGTAATAAATTTATTCGTATTAGAAGTGCAATTTTTCCTTTCATTAGATTTTGTTCTAATATTGGATATATTGTAATTGTTATAAGTTTAATTTTGGGTGCTATTGATATGTTTTATTTAGGAATAGTACTTTTGTCAATGATTCTTCTTTTTCAACTTTTGACCTTGCCTGTTGAGTTTGATGCTTCAAGAAAGGGATTGAATAATTTATCTAAGTTTTCTGTTTTAGAAAAATCTGAGTTGGATTCGGCAAAGCAAGTTTTATTTGCAGCAGCTTTGACTTATGTTGCTAGTTTAGTTTCAAATATTCTTGAAATTTTACGTTTGTTATTGATTGCGAGAGATAGAGATGATTAATAATTTACTTGTTTTGGCTTATGTAGGAGATGCTATTTATGAACTTATGGTAAGGGAGTATTTAGCGAGTTTAAATATTTGTAAAATTAAGGAGTTAAAAGAATTATCTTTGAAATTTGTAAGCGCTAAGAGTCAGGCAAGTATTTTGTTTGAAATTGAAGATTCTTTAACTGAAGAAGAAAAAGATATTTTGAAAAGGGGAAGAAATGTAAAAACACATTCTAAACCTAAATATTGTGATATTGTTACTTATAAATATGCGACTGCTCTTGAGGTTTTGTTTGGATATTTGTATGTTAATAAAAATTATGAACGATTAAAAGAAATATTTTTAGTTATTATTAGTGTAGTTGAGGTATAGGTTTATGTTAGTTTATGGTAGGAATAGTTGCTATGAAATATTGAGAAATGTTGAAAATATTAAGAATATTAAAAAAGTTTATTTGGAGAGAAATTTTAGGGACAAAAGTTTAATTTCTTTAATTGAAAATTTGAAAATTGTACCTCATTTTTATACTAAATTGGAGCTTGATAGACTTGCAGAGGGAAATCATCAGGGTATAATACTGGATATAGGGGAGTTTCAATATAGTGATTTGGATGAAATTATTTGTGATGATGGTCTTATTGTGATGTTAGATCATGTAGAAGATACACATAATTTTGGTGCTATTATTAGAACTTGTGAAGCTGCGGGTGTTAAAGGAATTATTATTCCTAAAGATCGAAGTGTTAAAGTAAATTCTACTGTAATGAAAACTAGTAGTGGTGCAGCGACGCGAATGAAGGTATGTATGGTTACTAATTTGAATCAAACAATAAGATATTTACAAGATAAAGGGTATTGGTTTTATGCTACTGATATGCAAGGGAAAAATTATACTGATGTTCAATATGAAAAAAGATCTTGTATTATAATTGGTAATGAAGGTAATGGAGTTAGTGATTTAGTTAAGCGTTCTTCGGATTATATTGTAACGATTCCTATGTATGGTAAAATTAACAGTTTAAATGCTTCTGTAGCACTAGGTATTTTAGTATATGAGGTGGTTAGACAGCAAAGCATTAAGTAGGGGGTTATAATGGATTATAAAGATTTTAATGATTATGAACTTCTTTATATGGTTTCTGATAATGAGGATGCAATGGATATTATTTTAAAAAAGTATGAACCTATTATTGAGAATATGTCTTTTTCTTATATTAGAGAGTTTTATTTATTACGACTTGATGTTGATGATTTGATACAGGAAGGAAGATTGGCTGTTGCTTTGGCTATTAATAGTTTTTCTATTGATAAAAATGTTTTATTTTATACTTATGTTATTTTGTGTATTAGAAGAGCTATGTTGCATTATATAAGAAAATGTAGTTCTGGGAAGAATAGTTTATTGGATTTTGCGATTTCTATTGATGATACAGAAAATGATGTTATTAATAATTATAGTAGTTCTGTGCTTGAAGAACCAATGAATTATCTTCAAGAATCGGAGCTTTATATGGATATTATGAGGTTTAAGTGTGATTTGAATCATGATGATGCTTCTATTTTATCTTTAAAAATTGCTTCTTTTTCATATAAGGAGATTTCATTGTTATTAGATATATCTAGAAATGTAGTAGCCAAAAGATTAGAAGCGATTAGAAAAAAATTAAAAAAATATTTACTAAATTTATCATATGATTTATAATTGTTATGATAGGGTGAGTATTATGATACAAGATACTATGACGTTAAGAGATTTTATTGATAATCGAAATTATATTGATTCTGTTAAAGTCAATACTTTTTGTCGTTTGATGAAAGAAGTAAGTGATGCTTTAGAACGTGAAGAAAGAAATATTGTAAGAATTAATTTAAATGATATTAGAATTAATTTGCAGACAGGACAAATTGTTCTTCCTGATCATTTGTTTCAAGAAAATCTTGATAAAACTATGGCTAGTATTGATACTGGGATAAGTTTGATGGCTAGTAGGAAATCTTCTTTGGAACATAAGAGAGTTGCTTTTGCTCTTATGGTTCTTGGGTGGTATTGTAATGATGATCATAGTGCTGTTTATAGTGATATTGATGTGTTAGATAATTTTGATTCTTATATGCAAAAGGTTCCTTTATGGCTACATGATTATTTTATTAGTGTTTTTAGAAAAATGGATTATGTTTCTTTTGGGGATTATTATGAAAAGAATTTTACTGATAAGATTAAGAGTCAAATTAAAGAAGCTTTTGCTCCATATAATTTGAGTGATGAGAATTTTGAAAAAATTGCTTCTTTAGTTGCTAAAGATACTAAACGTTTGATTAAAGAGGGTGAATAGAATGTTTCGAGATGGTGAACAGAAGATACTTGATAAAACACCAGCAGCAATTTCAGAAATTAAGGGTATATTTGAAGAAGCTGAGAATACTTATAATTCTGTTAGTAATGAGGGCTTTGATAACGAGGGAAGACTAAAAAGTAATTCACGTGTAAGAACTGATGATTCTGTTAAGAGTTTGGGTTATCAAGATAGAAATACATCTGATGTTGAATTTGAGAGATATAATTATAATAATGTTTCGGATGATTATTATAATGATAACCTTGGTGGTTTAAGTAATAATGCTGCTGTTTCTTTTGTACTTGTTATTGTTGCACTTTTAGCTCTTATTACTCTTGTTGCTGTTGTAACTTTGGGAATTCTTAATATTATAGGTTATAATTTTTAGAGTTTGTTGTTATTTAAAGTAATTATAGTTTAATTTAATTATGTATTTTTATATTGTGACTTAAAAATATTGGCTTTAAGCTTTTATTTTTATTTTTTTTTTGTTAGAATATATTTTAATGGAGATGATAGTTATGAGTATATTTAAGAGATTATTTGATCATGAATATAAAGAATTGCAAAAATTTGAAAATTTAGCAAATTTAATTGAGAATTTGGAAGAGGAGTATTCTAAGTATTCTGATGAGGAATTAAAGAGTAAGACTGATTCTTTTCGTAAAAGATTGCAAGAAGGAGAAACTTTAGATGATATTTTAGTTGAAGCATTTGCGACTGCTAGAGAAGCTTGTTTTCGTGTGATTGGTGAAAAACCATATCATGTTCAGTTACTTGGAGGTATAGCTTTACATTATGGTAATATTGCTGAAATGAAAACTGGTGAAGGTAAAACCCTTACTTCTGTTTTACCTGCTTATTTGAATGCTTTATCTGGTAAAGGTGTACATATTGTAACTGTTAATGAATATCTTTCTTCTCGTGATGCTGAATGGATGGGAAAGATTCATCGTTTCTTAGGTCTTTCTGTTGGTCTTAATTTACGTACTTTGAGTCCTAAAGAAAAGCAAGAACAATATGATTGTGATATTTTGTATACTACTAATAATGAGGTTGGTTTTGATTATCTTCGTGATAATATGGCAATTAGAAAAGAGGATAGGGTACAACAAAGAGGACTTTATTATGCGATTATTGATGAGGTTGATTCAGTTTTAATTGATGAGGCAAGAACGCCACTTATTATATCTGGTGGTTTTTTGGAAAATAAAAATTTATATATTGATGCAGATCGTTTTGTTAAACAATTAACTAGTGATGATGTTGTTTATGATGAAAAAATAAAACGTGCTAATTTGAGTGATGCTGGTGTTAGTAAGGCTGAAAAATATTTTAAAATAAATAATTTGTTTGACGTTGATAATACTACGCTTGTACATTTTATTAATCAGGCTCTTCATGCAAATTATGCTATGAAAAATGATGTTGATTATGTTGTTAGTGAAGGAAAAATTGTAATAGTAGATCAATTTACCGGACGTTTGATGCCTGGTAGAGCTTTTAGTGATGGACTTCATCAGGCTATTGAAGCTAAAGAGGGTGTTGAAATTCAACAAGAAACTAAGACTTTGGCTACAATTACTTTTCAAAATTTGTTTCGTATGTATGAAAAACTTTCTGGAATGACTGGTACTGCTAAAACTGAAGAGGAGGAATTTAGAGATATTTATAATATGTATGTTATTTCTATTCCTACTAATAAGCCAGTAATTCGTACTGATATGTCTGATCTTATTTATGCTAATAAGAATGCTAAATATAAAGCAATTGTTGATGAGATTGAAAAGCGACATAAAGTGGGACAACCTGTACTGGTTGGTACAATTGCGATTGAAACATCTGAGATTATATCTAAATTATTGACTAAAAAAGGAATTGCTCATGAGGTTTTAAATGCTAAGAATCATGATCGTGAAGCTGAAATTATTGCAAAGGCTGGCGAAAAAGGTTCTGTTACTATAGCTACTAATATGGCAGGACGTGGTACAGA
>CAZEAD010000054.1:3042-5845 GCA_964510115.1 uncultured Mycoplasma sp. | reverse complement strand
TTTCTTTTACTAATTTTTCTTTTATTATCCCCATCTTGTTTCAAAATCAAAGGATAATGTAAATACTTTGGAGGTTTAAAACCAAATGCTTGAAACATTTCAAGATGAAGTGGTAAAGAAGATAACCATTCCTCTCCTCTTACAACGTGAGTAGTTCTCATAAGATAATCATCTACAACATGAGCAAAATGATAAGTAGGAAGTAAATTATCACTTTTCATAATAACCGCATCTAAATCATTTTCTGATAAAAGTAAATCACCCTTAACTAAATCATTAACTTTTATCTTATTATCATGATCACCCATTGATTTAAAACGCAAAACATAACTTTCTCCATTTTTAATTTTTGAAATAGCCTCATCAACACTTAAATTTCTACACTTAGCATATTCTCCATAATAACCCGTTCTACTCTTAACACTTTCCTGGTTACTTCTCAAATTATCCAAATCCTCTTTCGTACAAAAACATGGATAAGCTCTACCAATTGCCACTAAATGTTTTAAAAAAGCATGATAAATTTCTTTTCTTTCACTTTGTTTATAAGGTCCATAATTTCCCACAACTTTATCATGATATTGATACTCATCTGGTACCATATCATAATATTTTAAAGTATCCATAATAATATCAAAAGCATTAGATACCTCTCTCATTTGATCAGTATCCTCATTTCGAAGATAAAACACACCATTTGAATTACGAGCCATAATAAAATCAATTAAAGCTGACATCATCCCTCCGATATGAACATATCCAGTAGGAGATGGTGCAAATCTAGTAACTTTAGTTCCTTCCCCAAGATTTCTTTTAGGATAAATAACCTCATAATCATCAATAGTTTTATCAATATCAGGAAATATTAAATTAGCTAAATCTTTATTTGTCATAACATAACCTCATTTCATCTACTAAGTATAGCAAAAAAAAACAAAAAAAGAAAGAAAAAGCATTCTCATAATAACTAATTCAATCAAAATATTATCTTATATAGGATCACTAGGCAATATCATAATAGGTTTTTGTTTTAACATATTCTGTTCTTCTTGTGAAAGAAACTTTCTATTAATAACAATTTTATAAACATAATCTTCAAAATAATTATCATTCATCACCAAATAATTAGGCATATCCTGTGTCCCCCAACTATTTTCTACTTTCCATCTCATTGGTTTTCCCGAAACAACATTAACTCCTACAAAAACCATAGCATGAGCAGATGTAAATAAATGATAATTCAAACCTGTTTTCTTATCAACCCTTGAAATATTTAAAACCTCATCATATCTAAAAAGTCTTTTATCAAAAACCCCACTAACCTTATCATTATCATTACTAACATAACAAGCAAACCAAACAGGAACCTTATCTTTAAGTTGCAAAATAGCCAATCTTTTAAGATCAGAAATAGGTAAATTCAAATAAATAGGATTACTCTTACCATATATACTAGCATTATCTTTTTTCATATAAAGTTTATAATATTCTTTATCATCCATAGAATTAGAACCTATAGAAACATAATCATTCAAATTAATATCACAAAAATTATTAAAAAATTCTAAAGGAGTAAACCTTGATAATGAAACATACTTTTTATCTTTATCATAATACTCATAACAAAAATCAGTAATAGGTTCTCCAAGTATTTTAGCAAGAAAAAAATAATTTTCTTTTAAAAACTCTTTTTTCTTTTCATACAACAAAACATCAGAAGAACAATCTTTCTTTAAATCAATTAAAATATCAACATCATAAACAATCTTTTCTTTAAACAAAATATTAAGTTTAGCAGTATTTACACTATCACTACTATCTTTCATATAAGTGATGGGAACAACCCCATATTTTAAAATAAGTTCCCTAGCATATTCAAACTCTCCCCCATCACCCAAAGAAAGAACTTCTTCTTTAATCAAATAATCCAAATCAATATTATCCATTTTTATAATAGTTTCATAAATAAAATTTGATTTTTCAAGCTTATCATAAAATGTTAAATAATTACTAGAAAGTTCAAAATCACTAGTATCTATATTTAAATTCTTACTAATACTATACTTAACCATATTAAGAGCCGCAAACAACCAACATCTTCCACTCGCCTTTTGATTAGTAATCTTTGCACTAGGCAATTCAATATTAAAAACATTTTGGTTTTCACATACAATTTCATAATTTAACAAAACATTATCTAAACCATTTTTAAAGATTGCATTTTCTATAACTTTATTAGATAAATTACCATTATATTCATTTCTTATTTCATTTAAAAAATCAAATGTTATATCTTCTTTCACGATTCTTTCCTCCAAATCTCAATAATTAGTTTATTCAATTATTCTAGAATCATAAAAGAAAATAAAAAAAAGCGTAAAACTATTAAAAGTTTTTACGCATAAATGTTGGAATTTCTATTTCAGATGGTTCAAAATTACTAAGACCAGAACCACTTCCATCTTCATCATCATCTAAATGTTCATAACGAGCTTCCATTGCTTGAGTTCTTCTTCCAAGATTAGGATTAACATTAGCCACTCCAGCTTGATTATAAGTATTTTTATTCTTAGCTTTATCAAAACCAGTAGCAATAACTGTAACGATTACTTCGTCATTTAAATTTTCATTAATAACAACACCAAATATTGTATTAATATCTGAATTTGCTGCAGCACGTACTACTTCAACTGCTTGTTCTGCTTCAAAT
Organism: uncultured Mycoplasma sp.; assembly: GCA_964510115.1. Taxonomy (GTDB): domain Bacteria; phylum Bacillota_I; class Bacilli_A; order RF39; family UBA660; genus UMGS1572. Next base: position 3,135 of record CAZEAD010000054.1, on the reverse strand, counting down.
AAAGCTAAATTAGAACCTCCAGTAATATTAATAATTGCATCTGTAGCTCCATGAATAGATGTTTCCAAAAGTGGTGAAGAAACAGCTTGCTTA
>CAZEAD010000054.1:0-3032 GCA_964510115.1 uncultured Mycoplasma sp. | reverse complement strand
GCTCTATCTTCTCCCATACCAATACCAATACCAATAATCGCATTACCTGATTTTTCCATAACTGTACGAATATCAGCAAAGTCAAGGTTAACAAGTCCTACAACAGCAATCAAATCAGAAATTGACTGTACTCCACGAAGTAATACATTATCAACCTCTTTAAATGCATCAAGCATTGGAGTTGATTTATCAATAATTTCTCTTAATCTATCATTTGGAATAACAATTAGAGTATCTACATGTTTTTTTAACTCTTCAATACCAGCTAAAGCATTATCCATTCTTCTTTTACCTTCGAATGTAAATGGACGAGTAACAATACCAATAGTTAAAGCACCTAAATTTTGTGCAATTTCTGCAATAACAGGAGCAGCACCAGTTCCAGTTCCACCACCCATTCCACAAGTAACGAACACCATATCAGCGCCCTTTAGAACTTCTTCAAGTTCTTTTTTTGCTTTAATAGCTGTCTCTTTACCAATCTCTGGTCTAGCTCCAGCACCAAGTCCTGTACCAAGTTGAATTTTTTTATCAGCCTTAGAATTATTTAAAACTTGAGAATCTGTATTAACTACAATAAACTCAACACCTCTAACTCCAGCCTCAACCATTCTATTTACAGCGTTTCCACCGCCGCCGCCTACACCTACTACCTTAATTTTTGCAAGTTGATCCATCATCGCCAAGTCAAGCATACCATCATCTCCTTAATCGAATATTCTACCAAATATTTTTCCTAACATATTTACAGACCCCGTCTTCTTTCTTGGGGATAACATTTCCTCTACTTTATTCTCATTAAACATTGTATATTTTTTTTCGCGCAATGTCAATTTATCATTAAAATATTTTATACCACCATATGCTGCTGAAAACTTATTATCACGTATTCCCAAAATGTTCAAAACAAAATTTGAAGCATTTCTTGGATATAAATCCTCTACTATTGTACTAAACCCTAGCATAGAACTTATACCACCTGTAATCATTATATATCCAATTTCTCTATTTGTTAAGCTATTTGCCTCAATTTTTGCGTTTTTTAATATATCTATAATTCTCATTTCAATAATTTCTGCAAGTTGAAACTGATCAACTTTAATCTTTTCATTATTAAGATTTATAGTATCATATACTTCATCAGAATCAGCATACTTTCTATTACAAACAGCAAAATTTTCCCTCATAGCTTTAGCATTATCTAAAGACATATTATAAAAATTTGCAACATCATAATCAATATTATTTCCCCCAACTGGCAACAAACTATTTTTAATAATTATCCCTTTATTAAATACCGCAACAGATGTTTTATCACTACCTATATCAACTAAAGCAATAACTTTAGAATCAAAATCATTATTCTTAATAACATAATAATTAGCAATCTCTGATGTCATAACATCAACAACATCAACTCCAATACTTTTAAGAACACTAACAACAGTCAAAACATTTTTTTCTGGAACAGAAACAATAACAGACTTCATAGAAAGAGAATCACTTTCCATTCCTAAAACCTGTTTCACTTTCTCACCATCATCAAGTACATACTCAATTGGAAAAACTCCAACAACTTCCATTCCATAATTAACATTATTTTTTAAAGATTTTTGCATACAATTAAAAACCAAATCCCCAGTTATCTTTTTATCTTCACTCAAGTTTTCAACACTTGCACTAGCAATAGTAATTGCCATATTATCCGAAGGAACTATTGCAATTACATCCAAAATTTTTGTTCCAAGCTTATTTTCCATTTGCTTAAAACCTTTTTTCAAAGCATTACAAATTAAAGTAGCATCACAAATTTTTCCTTTCTTTACTCCCTTCGATAAAACAGACGTAGATGCCAAAATATTATATTTTCCATTATAATACTCTGCTGTTACAAAACGAATAGTATCAGTCCCAATATCAACACATGTATATATATTTCTCATAAGCATCCCTCATACTTTATATATATAAGTATACAATACCAAGACAAATTTGACAACAACAAAAACTAAAAATACCCTACATAAGTAGGATATTTTTTTAAAAAACTCTTAAATTTTATATAAAGATTTAGCCTTTTTTCTAGCTTCATCTGAAAAACCAACAATAATATTTGAATTACTATTAATAATTTTATTAATAACCTCATCATAAATATTTAAACGATTTTTATTCAAAGCATCAATCTTACAAGTCTCATGTTTCTTACCATCTTTTGTATAAATAATTATACTCTTATTTACAATTACTCCAGATCTAGAAAATTCATGAGGATAAACCCAAACTATATCATCATAATTAACTATATCAATACCATTATTAACATTAACTAAATAATCATTAAGCAAATAAATCTTCATTGATTTAAATTTATCATCAGTCATATCAATATCTTCACATATTTTATCTAAATTACTATCATCTATCTTTTTCAAAGTATTTTTAATTTTAACAAAATACATAATATATAAAACAACAAGCATTATTCCTAAAGCAATAGAACTAAAACCAAATATATATAATAACGAATTATCAGAATAAACATAAGTAGTATCTAAAAAAACATATCCAAAATAATCTTCAAAATTATCTTCTGTCAAAATATTAGAAAAATCTTCATTATAAACTTCAATAGCAATTTTCTTAACATCACTAGGTATTGTATAAGCCTTACCTTTAATTTTTACAGCATTATTTTCTAGATCATCAGTCCCACTAATCAAAGAATAAGTAATACTAGGAAGATAAACAATATACAAAACATTATCTTTATCCAAAGCAAAATAATATTTCGCAGAATCCGAATCATTCTTATATTCTGCAAACAAATATGGCATAATATTAACATCAAGATAAGCATAATCACCATTTTTAGCATCTCTAAACGAAACAGGTTTTTCATTTTCAATTTCAAAATAAACTAGCAAAATTCCTACAATTATTAAAACAATACCAAATATTAACTTTAAAAACTCATTTCTTTTAATTTTTCTTAATTTTTTAGATTTAAACATAATATCAACTCCAACTAT
>CAZEAD010000053.1:0-6043 GCA_964510115.1 uncultured Mycoplasma sp. | reverse complement strand
TCAAACTGTCCTAAGTTTTCTTTATTTATACGAAAATAACCCTGTAAAGGACGATCAAGTTTCGTATTAGGAGGAATATAAATAAAACTACCTCCAGAAAAAACCACACCATTTAACGCTGTAAATTTATTTTCAGAAACATTAACAATCTTTGAAAAATACTTAAATACAAGTTCAGGATATTTCTTCATTGCATCTTCAATCGAAGTAAAAATAACTTTCTTATCAGTAAGCTCCTTAAGCATATTATGATAAATAACCTCACTTTGATATTGAACACCAATTCCATCTAAATACTTTTCACTAGAAACTACTCCTAAATCATCAAATTCCTGTTTAACATTTTTATCAATATCTATCCAATCATTCTTAATCTCATCATCATCAGAAGCATAATACAAAACATCATCAAAATTAATATCCAAATCTGGTCCAAAATTAGGTAAAGAAAGTTTTTTAAAATAATCATAAGCTTTTAATCTAAAATCTAAAACATCATTACTTTCTTTTTTAAAATGAGAAATCAATTCAATATTTTCTTTACTTAAACCCTTAATTTCCATTTGTAGTTCCCACTTGCTCTAACATCCTTAAAATAGCTTTAACTGGAAGTAAAGCACAATTCTTTCTATTAGGTTGTAAATAAATATCATCATAAACAATTAAGTCTTTTAATACTTCAGAATCATACTCTTCTTCATTAATCATCTTTTGATATTCATTTAATAAATCTTTAATCTCAGAAAAAGACATTCCCACTAAATTCCTAAGCATAATTGAAGTAGCGGATGTCGAAATAGCACACGCTTCTCCAAAAAAAGCAACATCTACAACTTTATCCAAAGAAACTTTAAAATAAATATCCAAATTATCAATACAAGACTCATTATTAGTATTAACTTTAATATAACTATCATCTACAAAACCATCTTTATGAAATGGTTTATTATAATTATCTAATATAATCTCTCTTTTTAAATCCTTATCCATAACTACCACCTATATTACAATATCAAAAATATGTTCTGAATTCTCAAGTGCTTTAATAAGTTTATCAATTTCCTCTTTAGTATTATATAAATAAAAACTAATACGACAAGTATTTTTAATACCAAGCTCATCATTAGACATCTTAGCACAATGATTACCCGCTCTAACACATATATGATAATAATCTAAAAACACTGCTGTATCTTGAGCAAATATTCCCTCTAAATTAAATAAAACTATTCCTGATTCAGTATTAGGATTATAAACTTTAACATTAGGAATTTTTTTAATTTTTTCTAAAAAGTACTCTTTCAATTCCTTTTCATGTTTCATTATTTTATCAAAACCAATATTATTTAAATAATCAATAGCCGCTCCAAGCCCAATAACTCCAGCTATATTAGGAGTTCCAGCCTCTAATCTATTAGGAAGAGAAGTATATTCAAACTCCCCATCTGGTAAAAAGAAATTATTCATTCCTCCTCCTACTCTAACTGGATACAAATCTTCAAGCAAATCAAGTTTTCCATATAAAACCCCTACTCCAGTTGGTCCAAGCATCTTATGCCCAGAAAAAACCAAAAATGAAATATTAGCTTTCTTAACATCAACCCTCATATGAGGAACACTTTGAGCAGCATCCACAACAAAATACAAATTATTTTCCAAACATAACTTACCAATTTCTTCAACTGGTCTAATATCTCCAACAGTATTGGTAATATGTGCAAGTGAAATAATCTTTGTTTTACTAGTAATACTCTTTCTTACATTATCAACAGTTACACTAAAATTATCATCAAGTGGAATATATTTTATAACTATGCCTAAACTTTTTTCAAGTTCCATCCAAGGTAAAACATTAGAAGCATGTTCAACCTTAGTAAGTAAAACTTCATCACCAGCTTTTAGTTTATTCCTCATAAAACCATTAACTATCATATTAAGCCCATCAGTAGCCCCACTAGTAAAAACAATTTCCTTCTCATCTTCTGCTGAAATCAAATTTTTAACTTTAACTCTAACATCCTCATAAGCTTTATCTACAAGCATACTAATATGGTAATCTCCACGATGAGCATTAGCAGTATAATTAGAATAATAATCAACTATTTTATCAACAACATACTTAGGTTTAAAAGTAGTCGCACCATTATCAAAATAAACAATATCTTTATCTAACATCAAAAAATCATCACGATTCATCTTATCACCTCCAATACTTTTCAATATTTTCTAAAATAAGTCTTCTAATATCAAATGATAAATTCATTCCACTAAAAATAAAAGCTTTAGTTAAAATCTTACGAGCATCATAAATTCCAAGACCACGACTCATTAAGTAAAACAAATCACTATCTTTAAAACTACCAATATAAGCAGAATGATTAACCTCTACATCATTATTATTAATCAATAAATTAGGTTTAATTACAGAATGATTATCCCCAAGTAACAATATTTTACTATCTTGATTAGACATAACTCCATAACTAGAACTATCAACCAAAGTATTAACAAGAAAATCCAATTTTTTATTAAAGAAATTAACTCCATGATTTAAAATATAACTACTAGTAGAAAAAGCTAAATGATTAATATTTAGAACATAACAATGATCATTTAAATTAATACAAGAATAGTAATAACTAACCTTTTTATTACTAACAACCATATCTAAAGAACTAACAATCTCACTATCAAGAGCAAACCTATTAAATACCAAATCATCCCTTATTTCATATTTATTATCAATAGTAGAATGTTCTATATATTCCGATATCAAAATAGACTTCATTACAACAAAAGTAAGATTAACACAAGAATCATAATAATATATTTCAGTGTCCTTATCCAAATAAATTACTGTATTATTATCAATAACCTTATCTAAAATTTTATTCTTACTCACTATTATTTTATTCATAAATAGTATCCTTATCTATATTAGATGTACTAGTATCAAAGACTTTATATCCAGAATTTTCAATTTCTAAGGCTAGTTTAACATCTCCAGTTTTAACAATCACACCATCTTTTAAAACATGAACAAAATCTGGAACAATCTCTTCTAACAACCTAACATAATGTGTAATAATCAAAACTGAACAATCAGGATTATCTTTCAAGTACTGATTAATATTCTTACAAACAATCTTCAAACTATCAACATCAAGTCCTGAATCTAACTCATCTAAAATTAAAAACTTAGGTTTTAACATCTTCATTTGTAAAATTTCATTTTTTTTCTTTTCTCCACCAGAAAAATTCTGATTTACAAAACGATGCAACATTTCTCTATTAAAATCCAAATCACCAGCAGCCTGATTAATCTCTTTTATAAAATCATACAAACCAACATTAGAATTACGTACCTCATTAACTGCAGTTCTAAGAAGTTCACTATTAGTAACACCATCTATTTCTAAAGGATTTTGAAAACTCAAAAATATTCCTAGTTTCGCTCTTTCAGAAGTATCTAAATTCAAAATAGAACTTCCATTACACAAAATATCACCATTCAAGACTTTATAATCACTATTACCCATAATTACTTTAGATAAAGTAGACTTACCAACCCCATTAGGACCCATTATAACATGAATTTCCCCAGGTTTTATAGACAAATTAAAATGATCCAATATTTTTTTATCTGAAACAGAAACACTTAAATCAACAATCTGTATTTCCATAAAAATCACCAACTATATAATACTACAAACACAACAATTTCACAAGAAAAAGAATGCTAACTAATAATTAGCACTCAAAATATGAAAATATAATTAATTAAATTATTATGACCAAACATAGTTTCCAGTGAATCCTGTGTACACGCCATCAGTATTCCATAATCCACTTTTTACATAAATCGTTGACAAAGAATTGCAATTCAGAAACATGCCATTCACATCTGCCTGAGCATTACTAAAAGTTGTTAAATTTAAACTTGTTAATGAACTACAACCAGAAAACATAGAATTCATAGTTGTAACCATTCTAGTATCAAAACTACTTAAATTAAGACTAGTTAATGCATTGCAATCAGCAAACATGGCTGCCATAATTGTTACTTGTGATGTATCAAAATTACTTAAATTCAAACTTTTTAATGAACTGCATATATAAAACATACCATTCATATTTTTTACACTTGATGTATCAAAACTACTTAAATCTAAATCTGTTAATGAACTACAACCTTCAAACATAGCACGCATATTTGTTACATTCAATGTATTAAAATCACTTCCAAACGTTATAGTTTTTAATGATGCACAATCATAAAACATAAATTGCATATCTGTTACGTTTAATGTGTTAAATCCTGTTAAATTTAAACTAGTTAATGAACTACAGTTAACAAACATATAAGACATATTAGTTACATTTCTAGTATCAAAATTATTTAGATAAATATTCTTATACTTAGTAGTACTATCAATAGAAGCAAATAGACCATAACTATTAGCTGGAGCAACTACTCCACCCTCTTGCCCTATTGCAGCTATTTGATTAGAACCATTTGAATATACTTGCAATAATACGCTTCTATCATTCTGTTCTGAAACATCTATTGGATTTCCTAATTTACTATATGTTCCATTATAACTCATAGTAGGAGAAAAACTAATTGTATTAAGCGTATACAATGCAATAAAATTATTAGCAGTATAACCAACCGAACTAACTTTATCTTTCCAAGTTGGTGACAAAGTAGACTTACTTACATAAACATTATAAGTATATACATTCGAATTCCCACTTCGATCAGTTACTGTTATCGTATCAGTTTTAGTTGTCCCTGTTGTATAACTTTTGCTATAATCTGTCTTTGTTATTCCACTTCCTCCTGTATCACTACAAGTTATTCCTATCGTTCTATTTTCCAAAGTCCATGTCGTTGATTGCCCTGTTATAGTACATGTTGGTGGGTTTTTATCTATATAAACATTAACAGGACAATTTCTAGTATTTCCAGCATTATCTCTTATTGTTATGTTAGCAGTTGTAGCATTACTAGAATATGTATTTTCATAACTAGGCTGAGCGCAATTACTTCCTCCTGTATCATTACATACAACTGATATCTTCCTATTACCATTAGTCCATGTTGTTGATCCTCCTGTTACTGTTCCACATGTTGGTGCTGTTACATCTATTGTTATCCCCTTAGTACTTGTACTTTCAACATTTCTTAATCCAACTTGATCTGTTGCAAATCCTTCCATAACTTTAGCTTTTACTACTCCACTACTAGATCCTGCTGTTACTTTATATACATATCTATTTCCATTTTGACTCTCTTTTGTGATAGTAGCATTTGTATTTGTTAATCCTATTTCACTTTCATTTATTGTTAATGTTGAAGCATCACTACAATTTAACTGATAATATCCTACTCCTCCTGCTTTTAAATATGTTAATGCTGTTGTTCCAGTCGCTGTTGTATATGGCCCACTCCAAGTACATACTGGTTTTTCAGTATCTATCTTATCTTCTATATACTCTTTTGTTATAGTATTTGTTCCATCGCTTACTCTTGCTATTACTGAAGCATTACTAGTAAGTGGTACATTTACTGTTTCATCACTTACTGTTTGCCATCCTCCATTATTTATTCTATATTGATATGTGAAATTATTAATGTTTTTAGGATATGTTATTGTTATTGTTTTACTTGTTGCCCATCCAGCATTAGTTGATGCCATCGTTATTTCTCCTAGTTTTTGTGTCGAAACTTCTCCCTTATTAGAATATATATATGATTTCTTTATATCTTTTGCCCTTGCTTGTACAGAATTATGTAATCCTGTCTTAACATTAGTACATGTGTATGTATTATCAGATGAAGGAACTGGCGTTTCTCCATCACAACTGAATTCATAACTTTCTATTTTGTCACTATCACTAGTTGGTTCTGTCCCTGCTGTTATCCTAAATGAATTTGTTGTTACATTATCTATACTTATTCCTATTTCAGGTGGTATATACTCAGCATTTATATCAAATACTTGAGTAGCTACTACTTTTAGTTTTAAAGATAATGCCT
>CAZEAD010000052.1:0-6064 GCA_964510115.1 uncultured Mycoplasma sp. | reverse complement strand
CTCTTAATAGGTTAGAAACAATGGTACTTATGGCAGGGATGCAGATTCCTGTTGATGCTATTAGAGAATATATTGAAAAAGCTATTGATTTAGTAATTAATATTGAGAGACTTTCTGATGGTAAAAGAAAAATAACAAGCATTTGTGAAGTTGTGGGAATGAAAGATGGCAATATAAAATTAAAAGAAATATTTGCTTTTAAACAAAATGGTCTTACTAAATCTTTGGAAGTTGATGGGTCATTTATTTTGTATAAATATATACCAAAAGTTTATGAAAAAATAAAAAGTAAAGGTATTGATACAGTAGACGATATTTTTAAATTTGAAAAATAAAGAAAGAAGGTGCAAAAATGGGAAGTATTCTTAATATAGTAATTCAGTTTTTTCTGATTTTAGTTTTAATAATAATTATTGTATTATTGATAAGATATAGAAAATCTCTTAAGAAGGAAAAACGTGTTACTGCTTTTGCAATTGATTCTTTAAATGAGAGAAACCTTTCTTTATTTGATAGGATAAATTTGAAATATAATGTTGTTGTTACTAGTATTAGTAATGTTTTAAAAAAATCATCATTATTTAAAGCGTACAGTAAGTGTTATGAAAGATATGTAGAGTACTCTGATGATATTAAGAAGGAAGCAATGAATTTTATTTCCAGGAAATTACTTGCTGGCTCTTTTGTGGTTATTATTGTAATTATATCTGATGTTTTAAGATTAAAAAATATTTCTTTAATACAAATATTTATAGCTTTTATATTTGGGTTCTTTATTTTAGATGTTTTTTGGGAAATTGAAAGAAGAAAAAGAAATAAAGAGATTGAAGAAGATTTTTTAAAGGCTATTACGATTATGAGTAATGCTTTTCAATCTGGAAGAAGTATTATGCAAGCAATTGAACTTGTTTCTTTGGAACTTCAAGGCCCTATTGCTATGGAATTTAAGAAAATGTATATTGATTTTACTTATGGTTTGGAACTTGAGGAGGTTTTCTTAAGATTTGTTAGAAGAGTTGATTTGGAAGATGCTAAATATATGACTTCTTCTTTGATTATTTTAAATAAAACAGGAGGTAATATTGTAAAAATATTTTCTTCGATTGAAAAGAACTTTTTTGAAAGAAAAAAACTTAGAGATGAATTAAAAAGTACAATTGCTCTTTCTTCGATTGTTTTTAAAATATTAATAGCTGTTCCAATCGTTGTATTTATTATGATTTATTTGCTAAATCCTAAGTATTTTGTTCCGCTTGTTACGTCTTTTAGTGGTGTATTAATACTTAGTCTTGTTTTAATGATATATTTTATATATATAGTTGTTGTTAGAAAAATAGTTAAGAAGGGGGAATGTAGTTGATGAATAATAAGAATTTTAGTTTTAGTAAGAGAATTTATAGTAAGAAAACTATTGATATGGTTACTAATAAAGTTAAATTGTTGGGAATTGATAATAATATCGAACCTATTTATTTATTAAATATTCGTTTATTTTCTTCCTTTTTAATCTTCTTTGTGTTATTATATTTTGTAGATTTTGGTTATTTAGTAGCACCACTTGTTACTTTTTTGTTTTATATTTTGTTTTTTAGAATGGTTTTAGATACAAAGATTGAACGAAGAAGGAAAACCTTGGAGCAAGAAGCGTTATATTTTTTTGAGATTTTAGCTTTATCTTTAGAATCTGGCAAGAATATTAAATCAGCGATTGAGGTTGCTACTTCTAGTGTTGATTCTTTACTTTCTAGAGAATTTAAGAAGGTTTTACAAGATGTTTCTTATGGGAAGAGTTTGGATTGGGCTTTAAATGATTTAAAGTATCGTATTCCATCAGATTCAATAAATAATATTATTCTTAATATTAAAGAAGCAAATGTTTTTGGAAATAATGTTGTGGATACTATATATAATCAAATAGAATATTTAAGGGGGAAAAGGTTAATGGAAGCAAAGGCTGTTATTAATAAGATACCAGTTAAGATAAGTGTTGTTTCAGTTATTTTCTTTATACCTTTATTATTACTTTTGCTTTTAGGACCTGTTATTGTTAATTTAATAAGTTAGGAGATGGTTATATGAGTGGACATTCAAAATGGGCTACTATTAAAAGAAAAAAAGGGGCTTTGGATCAAGAAAGAAGTAAAATTTTTCAAAAACTTAATCGCGAAATATTTGTGGCTGCTAAAAAGGGAGATAAGGATCCAGATAATAATCCTGCTTTAAGAATGGTTGTGGATAAGGCTAAAGCAGAGAATATGCCTAAGGATCGTATTCAAGCTGCAATTGATAAGGCTCATGCTTCTGGGAATGGTGAGGATTATGAAGCAGTTAGATATGAAGGTTATGGACCAAGTGGTGTTGCTATTATGGTAGATTGTTTAACTGATAATCGTAATCGTACTGCTGGGGATGTCAGAAGTACTTTTACAAAACGTGGTGGTAATTTAGGGACTGATGGTTCTGTTAGTTATATGTTTGAACGTAAAGGAATCTTTGTTTTGCCTAAAAAATATAATGAAGACGAAGTTATGATGGTAGCGCTTGATAATGATGCTTTAGATTTTACTAGTAATGAAGATTCTTATGATATCACTACATCTGCTGAAGATTTCTTTAAGATGAGTGAAGCTTTAAAAAATGCAGGAATGGATGAATTTTTAATGAGTGAAATTCGTTATATTCCTAATAATACTGTTTCTTTAGATGAAGAAAAACAGGAAAAGATATATAATTTAATAGATGCTTTAGAAGATTTAGATGATGTTCAGGATGTTTATCATAATATGGAAGAGTAGTTTCTTCTTTTTTTGATGAGATTGGTAGTGATTCGATGTTTAATAAAGAAAGATTTAAGAAATTTTTTGTTGTTTTAATTTTGGTTTTAGCTGCTATACTTTTTGTTGCTCCTAGTTTTATTATTAAGACATTTAATGGTTCAAAAGTTGAAGAATCAATCTTTTATTTGTTAACTGATATTTCTAAGGGAAATATGGATATATTTTTTTTAGGAGTTGGATATTGTTTAGTTCCTGTTGTAATTCTTAGTATTTTGTTTTGTTCTTTAGTTTTTGATTTTAGTAAAAGGGAGATTTGTTTAAAATTTAAGGATAAAAAATTTAAAATATATCCAATTGATTTTATAAAGAATCATCGCTGGATTTATTCTTGTTTTATTCTTTTTATTGCTATTATTTATTTTTGTTTTTCTTTGGGTGTATTTAATTATGGGGTTAATAAGCTTGAGTATTCTACACTTTTTGAAGAGGAGTATGTTGCTGCAGAAAATGTTAATTTAAAATTTCCAAAGAGAAAGAATAATTTGATTATTATTATGATGGAGTCAATGGAAAATACAGTTTTTTCTAGTGAAAATGGTGGAGGAAGCTACGTTAATAAATCTTTTGCTTGGGAATTAGAAAGTTTAACTCTTGATAAAAGCAATGTTAACTTTTCAAATACTTCAAAAATCGGAGGAGCTTATTCTTTACCAGGGACTGGTTGGACTACTGCGGGTATGATAGCACAAACTTCTGGAATACCACTTTTAGTTAGCATACCATATCAAAGATATAATGGGGTAATTTTACCTAATGTTACTACTCTTGGAGATATTTTGAAAAAAGAAGGGTATAACCAAGAACTTATTATTGGTTCTGCTGCTAAGTTTGGAGAGATTGGGACTTATTTTAAAACTCATGGAAATTATGAAATTTTTGATTTAGAAAAGGCTAAAGAGGTTGGAAAGATACCAGAGGATTATTTCGTTTGGTGGGGATTTGAAGATAAAAAGCTTTATGATTATGCTAAAGAGAGAATTGATGATCTTGCAAGCCTAGAACAACCTTTTAATGTTTTTATATCAACAATAGATACGCATTTTATAAATGGTTATTTGGATGATAGTTGTCCTTCTATTTTTGATGATAAGTATGCTAATGTATATAATTGTGCTTCGATTATGATTAAATCGTTTGTGAATTGGTTAAAAGAACAACCTTATTATGAAGATACTACTGTTGTTATTCTTGGAGATCATCTGGGTATGCAAAAAGATTTCTATGTTAAACAAATTGATTCTAATTATGAGAGAACGATATATAATTTATTTATAAATTCTAAAGCTCATACAGATAATGTTAAGAATAGAAAGTTTGCTGCAATGGATATTTTTCCAACGATTTTAGCTAGTATTGGGGTTGATATAGAGGGTGATAGATTGGGTCTTGGAACTAATTTGTTTTCTACAAATGATACTTTGATAGAAAAATATGGTTATGATTATATTGAAAGTCAATTGCTTAAACGATCACATTATTATGAAGTGAAGTTTGAAGGTAGATAGGTATTGATTAATTTTTATTTTAGTTTATAAAATCAAAATCTTAAACTGTTAAGTATTGATAGTTTGGTTTTGATTTTTTTGTTGTTTTGTGATATTCTTTATAATAGGTGAAGATATATGGATTTTAAACTTTTAAATGATATGATGGATGAGAATTCTTATAAAGTTATTGGTATTTTTACTGAGAATGGTAATGATTATGTTGTTTATGAAGATAGTAATAATGATGTTTTAGCTTCGAAATATTTATTTAGTGGAAAAAAATTGATTTTGTTGCCGATTGATGATGATAAAGAGTGGGATTTGGTTGATAAGTATTTGGAGAAGTTGGTATGAATAGTATTGAATTTAGAAGTAGCGAAAATAGGAATTATTGTAGAGTATCATATAATAATCAAAATTATGTTGTACGTGATCAAGAGTTGTTGGACGATTTACTTAAAGTTTTGCTTAGGAATGGAGTTTCTTTTGAAAAACAGTCGAAAGATGGTTTTGAGATAATTAAGTTTTCTGATGTTGATAAAAAACTTAATGAAGTATTTTTGAAAAATCGTAATATAAAGCGCAGGGTTACTAGAAAAAATAAATTTTTAGTTCCAGTGGTTGCGGTTGCTAGTAGTGCTTTAGTAATGGCTATGTTTTTAAATAGTGTAAAGAAAACTAATGATATTTTAGATAAAAATAGTATAAATACTGATTTTTATCCACTTCCTACGACATCTTTTAATGAGATTGTAACTTTGGAAAGCGTTAAAGATGAATTTATGACTTTAGGAAGTAATGAAAGTGTTAATAATGATAATATAGCTTTTTTGGTTGGAAGGGATTTAGATGAAGAAAGCTGGAATACTTTAAATTTTGAGTATGAAGATAGATCTGGTAGTCTTAGGGCAGAAATAACCAGAGCTTGTTATTGGGATGTTATTGCTAAGTATGCTAATATGTATGGACTTCCACCTGCTTTGATGGTTGCAGTGGCTACTCAGGAAAATACTATTCATAGTGATGTTGTAAATTCTAATGGCAGTGTTGGACTAATGCAGATTCAAGTTGAGGGTGGTTGGAATTGGATTGGTAATGAAATATCGGCTTTTAACTATGAAACTGGTGAAATGGAAACTCTTGTTGTTGGTCAAAGGGCAGATGGGGTAATTGATAAGTCTATCGTGGGAGATTTAGAATACAATATAAAAGTTGCATGTATGATTATGGGTTATGATTTGAAGTTTTGTAATTATGATTTAGGAGCTGCTATTCAGACTTATAATTCAGGGACTAAGGTTTCTTCGTTAGTAAAAGAGTATGGAAATGATTGGATTAATCATCGTGATGATCTTCCTGGAGATACTTTATATTTGGAACATGTTTTGTCTTTTATTCCACCTGAGGAGAGTACTTTACAATTTAGAACTGGTGATGGATTTGGTGTTTTACAAGTGAATAATGCTTTGGTTGATAATTCTGTAAATATTCGTTAGATGTTTCTTGCTTTATAAAGAAGATTTGTCTTCTTTTTTTGTGAGATTTTTTATTTGAAATAATATCTTGAAAGTCAAAATGTTTTATAGTATAATATGCTCATATTTTCGGAGGGGAAAATGTTGGCTGATTTAAAAATAATAAAGAAAAAATATGGCGATGATATGATGCATTTATGCAGAAAGATTTTTCCTGCTGTTTTGGAAATCGAAGGTTTGTTACCTAAACTTCTTTTAGAAAACT
>CAZEAD010000051.1:0-6433 GCA_964510115.1 uncultured Mycoplasma sp. | reverse complement strand
ATTACTTTTTGAACACGCACTTTTAGTAGATATATAAATTCCATATTGTTCTAAAGCATGTAAAAAAGTTTCTGGTTTATAATTAATTACACTAAAATTTAAAATATGTGGAATAGTATTATTATCATGAATAATTACTTCATCATATTCACTAAGTTTCTCACAAATAATTTTCTTATACTTTTTAATTCTTTCATAATAAAAATCAACTTTAGGAATAATAAGATTCAAGGCATAAACAAAAGATTTAACCATTCCATAATTAAAATCTCTTTTTCCATAAATAAGGGGAACAAGTTCTATATTTTTGTTTTTTAAAAGACACCCTATTCCTTTCAACCCATATATTTTATGAGCTGTAAAACTAATCAAATCTATATTAGAAAAATCTATATTAACCTTACCAATACTTTGAGTCATATCACAATGAAATAAAACATTATGATGTTTTTTAACAATTTTTGCTATTTTTTCAATAGGTTGCAATATACCTATTTCACTACTAACTGCAGCTATACTAACTAACACAGTATCATCAGTTATCATTTCATCTAAACTTTTTAAATCAACTACTCCAGAATTAAGCGGAACATAATCTATAATAAAACCAATTTTTTCTAAATAAGAGCAAACTTCCAAAACAGATGAATGTTCAAGTTTAGTAGTAATAATATGAGAACCACGTCCAAATTTTTTACAAATACCAAAAATAGCCATATTATTAGACTCTGTTGAACCAGTAGTAAAAATAACATCCATATCAATTCCTAAAATTTTTCTAATTTCCTCTTCTTCATCCTTAAAATCAGATTTAGAAACTTCATAATATTTTCTAAAAACATCTAAAACTTCAGGATTAACTGTAGTAGTGGCAGAATAATCTAAATAAACCATAAATTCCTCCAAAACAATAGTATTTTAACATAAAATCAGGTAAAAAGAAATAAAAATTATATGCAAAAATATTTAAAAACAATAACTAAAAAATCGAACTTAACAAAGTTCGACATTATTTCACACTGGAGCGGATGATGGGAATCGAACCCACGTAGTCAGCTTGGAAGGCTGAGGTTCTACCATTAAACTACATCCGCAAATAAAACGATTGACAAATTTAATTATACTAAAATTTTATACAAAGTCAACCTATTTTATGCATTTTAATTAAAAAACACTACTTTAATAAATAAACAATGCTTTTATTAAAATCACTATTTTATGCTACTTGTGCAGCCTCTACTTGAACTTGGAATTTATATGTTTCCTGAATAGTCTCAGAAGAATGATCTGAACTCTCAGCAGTAGAATCATTTGTAGCAAACTTATAATCTTCAGAAATCCAAGCTACTATTTTATATCTTACACTTTTTATAAATGGATCACTACCACCTGGAGCACTAAAAGTACCTTTCCATAAATAATAATTATCAATATACTTACCAGCACTATCTTTTAAATCGCTTATCAATACTCCGGAAGTAGTAGTACCAATAATTTGAGTATCACCTTCATACATTGCAATTTTTACCATATTACTCTTTAAATTATTAGCACCTTCAACTATATTAACAAGACCAAGTTCATAATCTATATTAATTTTACCTTTTATATTAGCATCAACACTAAACTCTAAAACATTACTACTACCTAATCCCTTTAAATCTGACATAGGATATTGATTTTTCAAATCCATTGTAGTTATATCTACATAACTAATAGTTACACTACCTGTATTAATTACATTGGCCTTCGTTCCAGTAGAACTAAAACTAAACATTGCATACGAAACTCCAATAATAAGCACAACTAAAACAAAAACAGCAATTGCAGAAATTAAAAATCCTTTTTTTGTATTTTCCATATAAACTCCTCCATCTAAATACTAGAATAAACATTAACTAATAATTTATATTCACTATTGCCAAGCAAAGAGGCATCAGCACTTGCATCAAGCCACATTCTTAAACGATAAGTTATTAAATTATTATGATCAGCAGTATGCTTATACAAAGATAAAGCACCTTTTTTTAAAGTTGAATCACTCAAACTACTAACTAAAACTGGTTCAACTAAAACCTCTTCATTGTCATCCGAAACTTTAGTAAGAAAAACTTTAACCTTATCATTAGACAAAATATTCTCAGTACCTGGAACTTCAGTCAAGCTAACCTCATAAGGTATACTAGTTTTTTCCAATGTAGTAGTAGAAACAGAAAAATCAAAATATTTATCTTCCTCATTCATAATCATACCTAAATCATCGCTAATTGGCAATGTATCAACTAAAGATATTTCATTATATGGTTCTGTATAACTCATTGTTATGCTTCCAGTACTAATGCTATTAAAAGCAGAACCATCAGTAAGAGAAAAAATCGCAAACGAAGACCCAAAAACAGCAACTACAAAAATTGAAAAACGCAAAATAGATAAAACTTTTTTTCTTGTCTTACTGTTTTCCATAGTCATCGATATATCCTCCTATATAATATTATATTACATTTATTATTAAGAAAAATCAAGCAAAGATTAAAATAATAAGAGCAAAATAATAAGATTTTAAAAAAGTCAAACAACAATTTAACTTTTTTAAAACCTTAACCTAACAAAACATCTAAAATCATCATTACTACAAATCCAAACATAAAACTTACTACCCCTATATAACTTTTCTTTCCTTCATGCAACTCTGGAATTAATTCCTCGATTACTACATAAAACATTGCACCAGCAGCATATGCAAGTAAATAAGGTAATATAGGAACCACAAAATTAATAAGTAAAATAGTTAAAAATGCAAATAATGGCTCCACAATACCAGATAACATACCATAAACAAATGCTCGATTTTTAGAGAAACCTTCACTTACCAAAGGCAAAGAAATAATTGCCCCTTCTGGAATATTTTGAATAGCTATTCCTATAGCCAATGTAAATGCTCCCATAATAAGTAAAGAAAAATTACCAGCTAAACATGAAGCAAAAACAACACCAACAGCCATCCCCTCAGGTATGTTATGAATAGTTACAGCAAGTAAAAGCATTGCATTATTCTTAGATGTTGATATTATCTTTTTATTAAAATTTTTATTAATTAATTTATCAACTAACTTGTCTAAAAATAATAAACTTAAAATTCCTAAAATAAAACCTATAACTGCAGGTAAAAATGAAAGTTTTCCTAAATATTCTGACCTATCTAAAGCTGGCAACAATAAAGACCACACCGAAGCCGCAACCATAACACCAGCTGCAAACCCAACAAAAATTTTTTTTGTAGAAACTTTAAGTTCTTTTTTAGAAAAATAAACTAAAGCAGCACCAATCATTGTTCCAATAAAAGGTATCAAAATACCAAATAAAACTAAAGAAAAATTAGAAATAATAATCCCTTCCTTTCAACAGTTATAGTATTTTATGAAAAACAAGCAATACTGTATGGGCACTAAACTAACTTTACCTAAATTATCATAAATAACATCTACTATAAAAATTTTTAATAATTTTCTTCATTAGTATTAACTATAAGTTTATTAATAGGCATGTAACTACCTATTAAAGTAAACAAAACAGACAATAAAACAAAAATAACTAAATTAACAAAAGAAATCCTTAAAACTTTTTCAAGATCAATAATAACTTTTATAATAGCATTAAGAGGGAAAAATAATAAATAAGAAAAAATAACTCCTATAAATCCTGCTATAATTCCAATTAAAATAGCTTCAAAATAAAAAATAAATTTAATATCTTTATTACGAGCCCCCAAACTTTTCAATATTAAAATTTCCTTTTTTCTTTCAATAATACTCAAATTAAACACAAGCCCAACCATAATAATAACTACTAAAAAAGATAAAATAGAAAAAAATAATAAAACAAAAGATATTGTTTTAACTAAAAAAGTTGAAAAATCTGTTACTAAATTAACCGAATCAACTACAACAATTTTTTCTTTATCATAAGCATTTAAATATTTTAAAACTTTATTCTTACTCAAAAAGTCATTAGGATAAAGATAATATTTTAAAGGAAAAGAATTATATGTAAATGAAGACAAAATCTTACTTTTATCATACTCAGAAACCCTATTTCCAGTCAAAACATTATAATCTTTCTTTTTCTGCATTTTAACAAGTTCCGAATCTTTATTAAAATTAACAAAAGCATCTAATAAATCATTTGTACATAAAAATACTGAAGAACTATTAAAAACATAATCTTCCTTAGGCCTCACAATTCCTACAACTTTTAAATCAATCCCTTCACCATAAGCATAAGATAGATTCTCAGTTTCCTTAAAAATTCCATCATTAAATCTATAGTAATCATTATAAAATAACATCTTATAAGACAATTTTAAAATATCTTCATATTTATAACTATCTAAATTTAACTGTAAATCAGTACTAAAAAAATCATCAAATGTATAATCTCTTGATACAACAAGTAATATTTCATTATATTTTTCAATATTTCTTCCTGCCACTAAATCATATTGTTCCAATAATTTAGAATTCTGATTATTATAAGGAACAGTATAAAGATAATCATCTAAATTAACACCAACTAAACCACTATTATTTTTAAAAAACACTGGCATATTATATGGATTTTTATAAGAAAACGCATCAAGTTCCAAATTATCAATATCTTTAATATAAAGATCAAAATCATGACTCATTTTATTGTGATGCATACCTTGTAAACTACTCTTTCTAATAGTATTATCATCATTAATATCAACTGTATTATCATTAAAATCACTAACATATTCTTCTACAACAATAGGATAAACTTTCGCCATATTCCTCTTTAACTTAGCAATTTCATTATTAAAACCAGATGAAAAAGTTTGTATAACAATTAAACTAATAATACTTATAACCAAAGACAAAACTAACAAAACATTTCTTTTTTTCTTACCTTTAATAAAAACCCAAGCCAATTTCAAAAGTCTCTTAAAAGAGATAGTTTTAGAAATTACTTCATACTTAGCCTGCGTTAAAGAACAAGAATCATCATAAGAATCAGAAATAATCTTTCCATCACTAAGTTTAACTATTCTATCAGCATACTTAAAAGCCAATTTTTTGTCATGCGTAACCATAATAACCAAACAATTTAAAGATAATTTTTTAAGTATAGACATAATTTTCTTCCCAGTAGAAAAATCTAAAGCTCCAGTAGGTTCATCACAAAAAATAATTTTAGGTTTTTTAACAATCGCCCTAGCTATTGCAACACGTTGCCTTTCCCCTCCCGATAAACAATTTGGATATTTATTAACATAAGAAGATAAACCAAGTTCATCTAAAATCTCATAAATAGCTTCATCCTCTACATCTGATGAAAAATCACACCCTAACTTAACATTTTCAAAAACAGTTAAATCATTAAGTAAATTATAAGATTGAAAAACAAAACCAACATAATTTGATCGATAAGATGCTAATTCATCTGTATTAAACAAAGAAAGAGGTTTATTATCAATAAAGACCTCACCAGAATCAAAACTAAGTAAACCCCCAAGTATTGATAAAAAAGTAGATTTCCCAGCCCCAGAAGTTCCTAAAATAGCTACAAGTCCACAATTATTAAAAGATATAGAAATATCATCCAATACAAAGTCATAAAATAAATCTCCATTTAAAAATTTCTTGCTAAGATGTTCAACCTTAATCACCTAAATCACCTTCAAATTATTATTGCCACCAAAACATATTATTTCCTAAAACAACATAAAATTTAATGGTGATAAAATGAAAAAAATACTTATAATCACTATAATTATTTTAAGTTTACTAACAAATCCAATAATCACAAATTCCAAAACAAAAAATGAATTAACCAAAGAAGAATTACAAATACAAGAAAATAATAAATCAGGATTAATAATAACAACCATATCAACTTTTACAATAATCATAATAATTTCAATCTACAAAAAAAAGAAAATCAAACTATACTGATTTTCTATTTTCTTTTGATTAAATATTTTACTAAATAAACAAACCAAATAACAAATATAACAAATAATCCCCAAGCCAAAATTGTATAAACAATACCACTAGAATACTTATGAAGTACATTAAACAAAGAAGAAGGAATATAATTATGAATTAAAGAACGCACGTCTGCTAAACCAATATGATCGGCAAAATAATGCATAAGTCGTAAAAACAATTCTATAATTCCTATTAAATAAATTACCCATTTAAAGTCTCTCATAAAAAATATTACTAAAACTATTAATATAATAATAATTGCTAAATCCATAAAACTTCCTCCAATTATAAAAATAATTATAGCAAAATACTTAACCAAAAACAAGTAACTAAAATTTTTAATTCTAACAAAAAAAGTTCCCAAACAGAACTTTACAATCTTAAAATGGTGACCAGTACGGAATTCGAATCCGTGAATGCTGCCG
>CAZEAD010000050.1:0-6457 GCA_964510115.1 uncultured Mycoplasma sp. | reverse complement strand
TATGGAAAGAAATTTTATGAAAGTTTGGGTCTTGCTAGTGAAAGATTAAGATTTCATGATCATGAAAAATTAGCACATTATGCTAAAGCAGCTTGTGATATTGAATATAAATTTCCTTTTGGTTGGGGAGAAATTAATGGTACTCATAATAGGACTAATTTTGATTTGACTAATCATCAGAATTATTCAAATACTAAACAGGAATATTTGGATCCTGTTACTAATGAAAAGTTTATTCCTTATATTGTGGAATCTACTTATGGACTTGATCGTAGTGTTCTTGCTATATTATTTGAGGCTTATGAGGAGGAACAGTTGGAAAATGATATTAGAGAAGTATTACATTTAAAACCATTTTTAGCTCCTTATAAGGTTAGTGTATTGCCACTTGTTAAAAAGTATCACAGTGATAAAGCATTGGAGCTTTATAATATGATGACTAATGAGTTTATGACTAATTATGATGATACGGGTTCTATTGGTAAACGTTATAGAAGAAGTGATGCGATTGGAACTCCTTTTGCTATTACAGTGGATGATGAAACGATAAATAATAATATGGTGACTGTTAGAAATCGTGATACTATGGAACAGGTAAGTATGTCTGTTAGTGATGCTATTGCTTATATTAAAGAACAAATTAAATATTAAAATTTGGAAAATAGAAAACATTTTCAAATAATGCTGGACAATTTATATTTTTTGTGTTAGTATTATTTATGCAATTAAGTGATTGCTAATGTGTTTATATTTTCTTTTTTGTCCTGGTAGCTCAGTTGGATAGAGCAACGGCCTTCTAAGCCGTCGGTCAGGAGTTCGAATCTCTTCCAGGACACCATAAATTTTTTGTTTACTATTTATATTATTTGGAATATAATAATATATATCGGAAAGTGGCTCAACTTGGTAGAGCATTTGGTTTGGGACCAAGGGGTTGCAGGTTCAAATCCTGTCTTTCCGACCATTTAAAAATTAGATCTTGCGAATGCAGGATTTTTTATTGTTTTTTTTAATTATTTGTGTTATTTTGTTATTATATTATATCGTAGTGGAAAGGGTTAGTTTGTATGGAAAGAAAACAAAATAGGGGCATGTTTTGGTTGGTAATTTTCTTAGCTTTGGCACTTGTTTGTAGTTTGGGTTTTATTGTTTATGATAAAGTTTATCAAAAAAATGATGATTCTATGGAAAAAGAAGAGTCAAACAATCCATCTGAAAATAGTAATTTGGTAACAAATTTAGAAAAAGAAGATAAAATTCAAAAACAAGTGATTTATGGGGCTTATATTGATAATATGGCATATAGTCCTAGTTATGATGCTTCTTTAGATAAATATCGAATTCATTATCAACTTGCAGTATATATAAAAAATAATAAATTAGTGGGCGAAGGCTGTGAAGAGGTTTATCCTTTTGATGATGAAGGAAGTTATTTTTGCAGTTTTAAACATAATTTAAATCAAAAAATAAAATCACTTTATTATGTGAGTGGGATTGGTAATGGCCCATCGGCATTTATTTTCTTATTACTTACAGAGGATGGTGATCTTTATAAATGGGATGCTGGGGGAGAACATACAGATTTTGTAGGGTCTTATATGAAAACTAAAATTGATGAAGTTAGTTTTTCAAAGATACCATTAGATGTTAAGATAAATGCTTTTTATCTTGGAAAAAGAGAGTGTACGAACGAGTTAGATAAAACGTGTAATTCTGATAGTTTTTCTGTGTTGCTTGTAGAAACTGAAGATCATCATTTGTTCGAATTGGATAAAGATTATAAAAATTCTACAGTTACTTTGGGAAAAGAGTATTTAGGTTCTTAAAATAGAAGTAATAGATAAGAAAGCAGGAATGTTTTCTTGTTTTTTGTTTAGAATTATATGATATTAATTGTTTTTATAGTAAAGTGATTTTATTGTTAGAATATTTTCTTTTATTTTTGAATATAGTTTGGTACAATTTCTTTAGGTGATGTTTTTTGATTAAACCTGATATGTATTTAAAAGATATTTTTATGGTACCTTATGAACTTTTGAAAATTAAGGGAATTAAGGTTATTATTTTTGATTTAGATAATACATTAATTGATAAGAATCATGATGTGTTTGATGCTGAGGTAAAAAAGTTATTGTTAAATTTACAAAAAAGTTTTCAAGTTTATATTTTATCTAATTCTGTAAGAAGGAAAAGAATAAAAAAGATAGTTAGTGATTTTCCTTGTAGGATAGTTGGTTTTGCTTTGAAACCTACTTGTTTTGGTTTTTTGAGAATTAAAGATTTAAAAAATTATGAATCTAATCAAGTTTGTTTGATTGGAGATCAATTAGTAACTGATATTTTTGGTGCTAAAAAAAGAAATTATTTTTCAATTCTTGTTGATTATCAAGTTGAAGATATAGAAAAACTGACTTCGATTAATAGAATTATTGAAAAGCGATTGTTTAAGAAGTATAATATTAGAAGAGGTAATTATTATGACTAAAAAATGTATAGGATGTGGGGTTGTACTTCAAGATAGTGATGCTTTAAAAGATGGTTATGCTGTAGATTTGGATAGAAGTTTTTGTATGCGTTGTTTTAAGATGCGTAATTATGGGGAATATAGTGAACCTGCACAATCAAGTGAAGAATATTTAAAGATTTTGAAAAATATTGGAGAAACACGTTCTTTGGTTTTATTAGTTGTTGATTTGTTATCAGTTCCTAGAAATTTGAAAGAAATTAGGGAATTGTTAAAGTTAAATAAAGTGATATTAGTACTTAATAAAAAAGATGCACTTCCTTTAAAAGTTAGTGATAAGAAATATATTGATTATTTTAATAATCTTGGTTTGGATTTAGTTGATGTAGTTGTGGTTTCTTCGAAAAAGAATTATAATCTTGACTTATTATTGAAAACTATTAAAAAACATCGCAAGTATAAAAAAGTTTATGTTGTAGGGTCTACTAATGCTGGAAAGTCAACTTTATTAAATAGTTTAATACGTAATTATTCTGTAGAAAAACCTGAAATAACAGTATCACCAATGCCTTCGACAACTTTAAATGAAATCGAAATTCCTTTTTTGGATTTTACGTTAATTGATACTCCTGGGGTTGTAGATTATGGTAATGTCTTAAATTATGTTTCTAATAAATTAGTAAAAAAAATATCTCCTAAAAAGGAGATTAAACCTAGAACATATCAACTTAAAAAGGGAGATTCTTTAATAATTGAAGATATAATAAGAATTGATTATTTGGGAGAAGAAAGAAATAGTTATACATTATATATTTCAAATGATTTGAAGGTTAAAAGAGTATATTCTAGTTGGAATAAATCTTTGAAAGACTTATCTAAGCGAGAGATGAGTATTGATTTTAAAGAAGATATTGTAATTAATGGACTAGGTTTTATTAAGACAGTTTTACCTAGTGAAGTGGTTATTTATTCTAATAAAGATATTGAAATGTTTACTAGAGATTCTTTGATATAAGTATTATTCATTAATACTTTTTTTGTTTTTTTCTCTTTTTTCTTTTTTATCTTATCTTGTAAAGACCTCTTTTGTTATTAATGGGGTCTGTAAATAAATCAATATTAAACGGATAATATGTCAAATAGGTAAAAATTATGTAAGTAATAATTATGATAATAATACTTAAGTTGTCTTGTTTGTTATTTACATGTATTTTTTTTGTAAGAATTATTCTTAAACATTGGCTAATAATAATAGAAATAAAATATAAAGTTAATGTTACAAAGATGTTTTCTTTAAATAAGTAGTGGATTGGTAAATATATTATTAGAAAGATAATAATATTTAGATAGGAAGTTATTGTGTCTATAAGAATTGTCTTTTCTGAAAAGAAAAGATATTTTATTAATATAAATAATGTATATGATGTGAAAATCATTTTCATATGTTCCCAGATTGATTCATTTACAGGGCAAAAAATTAAAGTTATACAGTTAGGAAGCATTTCGTAAAAAGAATGAATTAGAGTACTTAGGATAAATATGATAATGCTAGAAATTATAATACTTTTTTTATGTTTTTTCATAGAATCACCTATTAATAATATGCTAATTATTGTATAATATATACTTAATGAATCTATTTTTTAGGAAGTGATAGTGTGGACTTAGAAAAGAATGATTTAGTACAGCAAGTACGAAGTGCTAATGATATAGTTGAAGTTATATCTTCTTATCTTCCTTTAGAAAAAAAGGGGAAAAATTATTTTGGAGTGTGTCCTTTTCATGATGATACTAATCCTAGTATGAGTGTTTCTAGTGAAAAACAGATTTATAAATGTTTTTCTTGTGGTGCTAGTGGTAATGTTTTTAATTTTGTTATGGATTATGAGAATGTTGATTTTAAAGAAGCTTTGTTAATTCTTGCTAAAAGGGCTGGCATTTCTGTTGGAAATATTAAAGTTAAAAGTAATAATGTATACGAAAAATATTATCAAATGTATGAATTAAGTTGTAAATTGTTTCAAAATAATCTTAATTCTAATTTAGGAGTTATGGCTCGAGAATATTTAAATAATCGTGGGATTAATGATGATTTAATTAAAATGTTTAAAATTGGATTGTCTCTTAAAGATAAAGATAATTTAACTAATATTTTGCTTGCTAAGGGTTATACAAAATTGGAAATGGAAAAGTACGGTCTTGGGAATGGAAATAATGATTTGTTTATTGATAGGATTATGTTTCCTTTAACTGATGTTTCGGGACATGTTAGTGGTTTTTCAGGAAGGATGTATCGGGGTAATAGTGATTCTAAATATATTAATACTAAAGAAACACCAATATTTACAAAGGGTAATTTGTTATTTCATTATTATGATGCTAAGGATTATGTTAGAGAAAAGAAGTTTTTGATTATTGTTGAAGGTTTTATGGATGTAATTAGACTGGCTTCTATTGGGATATATAATACTGTTGCTCTTATGGGTACTGCTATTACAAAAGAACATATTGGTCTTTTAAAGAGACTTTCTAATAATATTTATTTATCTTTAGATGGTGATAGTGCTGGAAGACATGCTAATTATGTTGTGGGGAAAAAGCTTGAGGAAGAAGGATTTAATGTTTCTGTTGTGGAGCTGAATGATGGGCTTGATCCTGATGAGTTTGTTTTAAGCAAAGGAAAGGAGGCTTATTATTCTTTAGTAGAACATCCTGTATTTTTTGGAGATTATAAACTTTCATATTTAAAAGAAGGAAAGAAGCTTACTTCAATTGATGAGCAAACTAATTATTTAAATGAGGCAATACTAGAAATTTCTTTAGAAAAAGATACTATAAAACGTGAATTGATGTTAAAGAAAATAGCTTTTGAATTTCAAGTTGATGAAGAAATTTTAAAAAATAAGTTGCAAAATTATTTAAAGTATAGTAAAATTGAAACGTTAAAACCAATGCGGACTAAGAAGGAAAAACTAGATAAGTATCAAAAAGCAACGTATATGATATTAAATGCGATGTTAAATAGTTATGACTTTGTTAAGGTTTATGAGAGTAGTTTAAATTTTTTGCCATATTCTGAGGCTAGATATTTAGCAAATGAAATTATTTATTATTATCATATAAATGGAGAATTTGTTTTGGCAGATTTTATGACTACTTTGAATGATAAACCTGAAATGTCTGCATATTTAAAAGAAGTATTGAATAGTAATTTAGATTACAATTTAAATACTGAGCCTATTTCAGATTGTCTTGCTGTTATCAAGGGATATCAAAGAGAAGAAGAAATAAAAAGACTAAAAGTTAAAATGTCTAGGGAACAAGATCCAGTAAAGAAAGCAATGATAAGCGAAGAAATAAGAAGACTCAAAATGGGAGTGGAATAAAAGTGATTAATGAAATTAAAACTTTTGAAGAGCGTAAGCAAGAGTTATTAGAAAAAGGGAAAAAAGATGGAAAGATAACTTTTGAAGAGATTGCGGAACATTTGAAGGGAATTGAACCAGATAGTGATGCTTTGGATGAACTTTATAATATGTTTGTTCAAAATAATATTGAAATAGTTACTAATGAAGATGAAGATGATGATTCTACTGATGATGGTGGGGTTAATTTATTTGAAGATATTTCTAGTAATAAAGATATTAAAATAAATGATCCTGTTCGTATGTATTTAAAGGAAATTGGACGTATTAATCTTTTAACTAGTGATGAAGAGTTTGAGTATGCTGTTAGAGCTGAAGATGGAGATGCGGAAGCAAAACGTATTTTAGCTGAATCTAATTTACGTTTAGTGGTGTCAATTGCTAAAAGATATGTAGGACGTGGTATGGCTTTTTTGGATTTAATTCAAGAGGGTAATATTGGTCTTATGAAAGCTGTTGAGAAATTTAATCCAAATAAAGGTTATAAATTTTCGACTTATGCTACTTGGTGGATTAGACAAGCTATTACAAGAGCTATTGCTGATCAAGCAAGAACTATTCGTGTACC
>CAZEAD010000049.1:0-6599 GCA_964510115.1 uncultured Mycoplasma sp. | reverse complement strand
AAAGCTATTAAAAGAGATATTGATGATCAAGCAAGAACTATTAGTGTACAATTTCATATGGTTGAAACTATTAATAAATTAGCTCGTGTTCAAAGACAACTTACACAAGAATTGAATAGAGAACCTACTGAGGATGAACTTGCTAAAAAGCTTGGAATATCTTGTGAGAAGGTTCGTGAAGTTATGAAAATTTCTCAAGATCCAGTTTCTTTAGAAACTCCAATTGGCGAAGAAGATGATTCTCATCTTGGTGATTTTGTTCCTGATGAGAGAACAATGTCTCCTGAGGAGTATGCTACTTCAGAGTTGCTTAAAGAAGAGTTGGATAATGTTTTGTTAACTCTTACTGAAAGGGAAGAAAAAGTATTAAAACTTCGTTTTGGTCTTGAAGATGGACAATGTCGTACTTTGGAGGAAGTTGGACAAATATTCGGGGTTACAAGAGAAAGAATTCGTCAGATAGAGGCTAAGGCTCTTAGAAAAATGAGACATCCATCACGTAGTAAAAAATTAAAGGATTTCTTAACTGATTAATGAGAATTTCAAAAAGATTGAAAACAGTAGCATCTTTAGTGGATAAAGATGCTATTTTATTAGATGTTGGATGCGATCATGCAATGTTAGATATATATTTGGCATTAAATAACCCTAATATGAAAATATATGCTAGTGATGTAAATAAAAAACCTTTGAGTATGGCAAAGGCTAATTTGGCTAAGTATAATCTTACTTCAAGAATTAATTTATATTTGGCTGATGGGCTTTTGGGGATAGATTCTTCGGTTAATACTGTTGTTATTTCTGGAATGGGGACAAAAACTATTATTGAAATATTAAGTAAAGCAAAGAGTCTTGGGAATCTTGGGAATGTTTTAGAAATTATTATTGCTAGTAATCTTGATTATGATTTTCTTAGAAAATTTATGAGCAGTATTGACTATTGTATTGATAAAGAATTAGTTATTAATGAAAAAGACAAGTTTTATGTTGTAATTAAGTTTATTAAAGGTAAGCTTAAATATAATTATCTTGATTATAAATATGGTCCTATTTTAAGAAAGAATGTAATTGGAGTTACTAGGGATTATTTTTTATATTCACTTTCTAAAAAAGAAGATATTTTAAATAATTTATCATATAAAAATATATTTGTTTATTTAAAGATAAAAAAAGAGATTAGAGAGCTTAAAAAGCTAATCTAATCTTTTTTTAGGCGAAAAATGTTGGGCCATTTTGGTTATTGTTTGTTTGATTGGTTTCTTGGTTAGTAGGTTGATTGGTGGTAGTTTGTTTTGTTGTTTGTGTATCGTTTTTATTTACTTCGCGCATGACACGAAACATGGTTTTGGCGTTGTTCCATATAGGTTTTACTTGATAGAATACTGGAATTGCTTGATTTATTACTCCAAGTGTTTTACTAGCTCCATTTAAGAGACCTGAAAAAGTAAATCCTGTTTTGGCTGCTGTTGATCCTACTGCTCCAACGTTAGCAGCACTGTTTAATCCTGTTGCGGCAGCACCACCTCGAAAAAGATTGCTTAGACCACGACCAATTGAAGGAGCTTGAACTGCAGCTCTTGACATTGTTGGAATGTAATTCATTGGTTGCATTCCTGTATATGGTGGAAAATTGAAATAACCGTTCATGATATATACCTCCTATAGGTAGTTTATGCAAAGTAAATATGTTTGACTATAGTAATTCTTGCAAACGAGTTTAAAATCGGATACAATAATAATTGATAATAGAAAGAAGGGTTATGATGCAGAAAGCTAGTTCTAAAAGTAAGAGTGTAGTAGCAAATAATAAATTTCGTAATATTTTGAAAAAAATGGAAAATAAAAAGAATGTAAAAAATAAGAATAATAGATATAGTTATACTGCTATAAACAAGCAGGGTTTGAAAGTAAATGGGGCAATTGATGGAGATAATCTTGATGAAATAAAAGTTTTTTTGGCTAATGAAGGATTGAAGGTAGAAAGAATTGTTAAGCAGAATCCTATTATTAATATGGAAATTGGTCCTAAAGGATTGGATATTGCTACTTTGGCTTTTATTTTGACTCAGTTATCAACTTATTTAAAAGCTGGTATTCCTCTTATTGATGCAGTTAGAATACTTGAAAAACAGTCTGTAAAAAAGAATCAAAAGACGATATTTATGAATTTGGTTTTTGAACTTACTAAGGGTGAAAGTTTTTCAAAGGCTTTGGAGGCACAAGATGGTGTTTTTCCAGAATTATTGATAAACATGGTTAAAACTTCAGAACTTACTGGTGATTTACCAGAAATACTTGATGATATGGCTGAGTATTATACTTCAATTAATAAAACTAAAAAAGAAGTTATAAGTGCTATGACTTATCCGATTATTATTTTTATATTTTCAATTATGGTTTTTACTTTTATTTTAATTTATATTATTCCAGAATTTGTGGGTCTTTTTCATCAGAATAATGCTAGTTTACCTGGACTTACAGTGTTTGTGTTAAATGCTTCTAATTTTTTGACTAATAATTTTTTATCAATTATGATAGTTTTAATTATAATAATGTTATTATATCGTATTTTGTATAAACAAAATAAGGGATTTAGGAAGGCTGTACAGACTTTGTATATGAAGTTGCCTATTATAGGTAAAATTATCATTTATAAAGAAGTTTATATGTTTACTAAAACTTTTGCATCACTTTTAAATCATGAGGTTTTTATTACTGATTCAATGTCAATCCTTTCAACTATTTCTAATAATGAAGTTTTTAAAGAAATAATTAATGATTCAATGGAATCTTTAGCTAAAGGATCTAAGATAAGTGAAGCTTTTAGGGGAAAATGGTTTTTTCCAGTTGCGGCTTATGAAATGTTGGTTACAGGGGAAAACACTGGAAAACTTGGAACAATGATGGATTATGTTGCAAAATATTATGGAGAAATGCATTCTAATTATGTTAAGAGATTAAATACATTTATTGAACCAATTATGATTGTTTTATTGGCTTTGATTGTGGGAACTGTTGTTTTATCGGTAGTTATTCCAATGTTTACTTTCTATTCACAGGTAGGGTATTAATATGGAAAAAGTGTTGTTATTGATATTGTTTTTTATAGTTGGGACTGTTTTTGGTTCGTTTTGTAATGTTGTTGGATTTCGTTTAGCAAAGAAGGAATCAATAGTTAAACCTAGAAGTCATTGTCCTAAATGTGGACATGTTTTAGGTTTTTTAGAACTTATTCCTGTTGTTTCTTATTTATTTTTAAGGGGTAAGTGTAAAAAATGTCATGAACATATTTCGCTTTTTTATCCAGTTGTGGAATTGTTTACTGGGATACTTTTTATGATTTCTTTTTATTCTTTTGGATTTTCGTATGATTTATTAATTGCTTTGGCATTATCACTTTTGTTTGCTATTGTTGTGGTTACTGATTTGAATTATTATATTATTCCAGATGAAGTTAATATTTTCTTTGCA
The DNA here is from genome assembly GCA_964510115.1 of uncultured Mycoplasma sp. Classification (GTDB taxonomy): domain Bacteria; phylum Bacillota_I; class Bacilli_A; order RF39; family UBA660; genus UMGS1572. Next base: position 3,128 of record CAZEAD010000049.1, on the reverse strand, counting down.
ATTGTAGTTATTATTATTAATATATTTAGATTTGGTAGTGATTTTTGGAGATATACTCTTTATGGATTAGCTATGTTCTTATTTATGTATTTATTAATGCTTCTTGGTAATTTGATATTTAAACAAGAATCGCTTGGAGGAGGAGATATTAAGTTATTGTTTGTTTTAGGAATGGTTATGCCTCTTATTATGTCATTTTTTGGAATTGCTTTAGCTTCGTTTTTGGCTTTGCCAATATCTTGTTATTTTTATGTAAAAAATAAAGATAAAATAGTACCTTTTGGACCATTTTTAGTTGCAGCTTTTTTGATTTTATTTTTAACTAAAGTTGATCCTTCAGAGATTTATAATTTTATACTTTTGAAATAAGATTTTATAATCTTTTTTTGTTTTAGTTATTAGTTTTGAATATTGTTTTTAAATTGACATTTTTCTTTATTCATTATAAAATTATTATAGAAAAATAGGTGATATGATGAATGATAATAATGGGCAGGCTTTAGTAGAATACGTTTTAATTATTGCTTTGGTTAGTGTTATTGCAATCTCTTTAGTTGGTTTTCTAGGGGGATATTTAAAAGATGCACTTGTTAAGTCTTCCTGCTCTATTTATGAAGAAGAATTTGTTAAAGGGGATAAGCCAGGTGAAGGATATTGTAAAGCAAAAGATCAATAATAGAGCTCAGGCTTTGGTAGAGTTTGTTTTAATTTTACCAATTATTTTAATGATAATTTTTGTTATCATCGATTTTTCAAATATTTTTTATTACAAAAATCATTTAGAAGGTGTTTTAAATGATGTTGTGGATGTTATTACCTCAGATAAAGATGAATTGTATATTAAGAAAATTATAGGTTCAGATATTGAATATAAGTTAAATTATGAGGATGGGTATGTAGAAGTTACTTTAGAAGAAAAGGTTGATTTATGGACACCTTTTGCGGATATATTTTTTGATAATCCATATAAGATTTCTACGAAGAGGGTTGTTTTAGATGAATAATAAAGGACAATCGTTAGTGTTATTTGTGTTATTATTGCCACTTATTCTTATAGTTTTGGCTTATATATTTGATTCAGCAGTTATTGTATATAGTAATAATCGTTTAAAAAATATTGCGGATAATGCTTTTTTATATAAACAAGAAGGAAAAACTGATTGGGAGATTACTAAATATGTTTTGATGAATGATAAAGATATTGAAATAGTGGCTATAGATGAGGATTTGATTCATTTGAAGTTAGATGTTGATAGTTATTTTGGGAAAATAATTGGTTTAGATAAATATCATTTGGAAACGAAAAAACAAGAATAGAAATGAGGGATGTTTATGAAGAGTAAAGGTAAAATAGTTTCTGTAACTTCTTCAAAGGGTGGGGTCGGAAAGAGTATACTTACTTTGAATTTAGCTTATGTATATGGAAAACTTGGTAAAAAAGTTTTAGTTATTGATTTAGACTTGTATAATGGCGCAATTGCAACATATGTGAATTCTTCTGAGGCCAAAACAATTTTTAATTTGATTGAGGATTTATCTTTTAATCGTTATGATGATTTGAATAAATATTTATTTTCATATAATGATATGATTGATATTATAGCTGCTCCGATTGATCCTAGAGAGGCTTCAAAGATTGATTCAAAGTATATTCCTTGGATTTTAGATAATGTTTCTTATAAATATGATGTTATTTTACTTGATACATGTAGTATTTTAAATGAAATAAACATTACTTGTTTAGATAGTAGTAATAGCATTTTGTATGTTTTGACTAATGATTTGTTTGATCTTAAAAATAGTAAATCATTTTTTTCAATAATATCTGATACTGGTTTTGATAATGTTTATACTGTTTTGAATGAGGCATGTTGTTTAGGAAAAAATTATTTTTCTTATTATGATATTAGGAATATTATTAAAAGAAATATTGATTTTACTATTTCTAAGTTTTCTAATGTTCGAAATATTGATCGTTATTTAGTAGAAGGTAAAATTCTTCTTGAGAATAAGAATTTATCTTTTCCTAAAAAAGATATTGCTGTTTTGAATGATATTGCTAATACTTTATTGAAAGGTAGTGATAAATAATGAAGAAAACTTTGTCTATGGCTTTTGATCTTGATCCTAAGAAAGTTCCTAAGGCTTTTGAGGTTAATTCTAATGATTATAGCGTTTTTCAAGATAAGCAACTTTTAGATAATTTGAGAAATAAAATTATTCAAAATTTAATTGATGATGGTGCTCCTGATGAGAAGGATTTGACTGCTTATATAAATGATGAAATTGATAAGGCTTTAATTGGTTATGATTTAACTAATTTGGAACGTGATCATATTTTTAATTTAATTGAAAATGAGATCTGTGGTTATGGACCAATTACTGATCTTCTTGAGGATAAAAATATAACTGAAATTATGGTAAATGGACCAGATGAGGTATATATTGAAATCGATGGTAAACTTGTTAGAGATGAATCTGTTTCATTTATTAATAATGATCATATATTAAGAACAATTCAAAGAATGATTCAACCACTTGGGAGAACTATTGATCTTTCTAATCCTATGGTTGATTCAAGACTTAGTGATGGTTCGCGTATTAATGCGATTATTCCACCTTTATCTTTGAATGGTCCTGTTCTTACTATTAGGAAGTTTAAAGATGATTTAAATACTATTGATGATTTGATTGGTAATGGAACTCTTACTCCATATATGGCTAGGTTTTTAGAAGCTGCAGTTGCTAGTAGACTTAATATTTTAGTTTGTGGAGGGACTGGATCTGGAAAGACAACTGTTCTTAATATTTTATCTTCTTTTATTCCAAATGATGAGAGAATTATTACAATTGAGGATGCTGCAGAATTAAGACTCAAACAGGAACATGTTATTACTTTGGAAACAAGAAATATGAATTATGAGCGTGAAGGGGAAGTAACTATTAGAGATTTGGTGATAAATTCTCTTCGTATGCGTCCTGATAGAATAATTGTGGGGGAAGTACGTGGTAAGGAGGCTTTTGATATGCTTCAGGCTATGAATACTGGTCATGATGGAAGTATGTCTACTTTACATGCTAATAGTCCTAGTGATGCTCTTAATAGGTTAGAAACAATGGTACTTATG
>CAZEAD010000048.1:0-6798 GCA_964510115.1 uncultured Mycoplasma sp. | reverse complement strand
CAGATGCTCTAACCAACTGAGCTAATCGCCCGAGATTAATGTCTTGTGACATGTATAAATATAATATATTATAAAAGCTTTGTCAACCTCTTTCCTTAATTTTTTTCATTTTTTCCATTTTCTAAAACTCTTTCTTCAATCCATTTATCCAAGTTATTTTTTAAAATCTCAAACCCACTTCCTACCTCAATAATAGGAACCTTTTTTCTAACATTAACCTTATGATTCAAATCTTTAATACTAAGTTTAACATGATTAGTATCATTATCAACATCAATAACCCTTGCCTTAATAGTATCACCAATTTTAATATAATCATTTATATCTTGTACAAAATCATAAGATATTTCTGAAATATGTATAAGACCACTATAATAATCATCCAAACTAACAAAGGCCCCATACTTTTCTATTCCAGTAACACTACAAGTTACAATCTTACCTTTCTCATATCTTGCCATACTACACCTCAACTAAAAATATTATAAAACATTTCCAAAAGTTTTTAAATATAAAACTAAAAAATAGTGTTATAATATCTACAGGTGATACAAATGGAAGAAAAAATAAAAAATATAATTAATGATATAAGACCATATCTCATGAATGATGGAGGAAATATTGAATTAATCAAAATAGAAGACAACATAGTTTATGTGGAGCTCCAAGGAGCTTGCCATAACTGTCCTATGCAACAATATACACTCAAAGATGGAATAGAACAAATAATTAAAGAACAAGTACCCGAAATAAAAGAAGTACGACTATATCAAGAAGAAATATAATCACTATAACTTAACCAATCAATATAAGGTAAATTATAAAAATAATATTTTCTAAATAAGATAACTAGCACAGATTCTATATATCTATGCTTTTTTATTATGTCATTCAAAATTCCCTCATCCCTATACGAAGAAATAACCTGATCATACAAATCAAAATAATAAGAAGGAAACATAAAACGTACAATAAATAAAATAGCATCTAATCTTCCAAGATTAATTCCATTTAAAAATTCCATAATCTCAGTTTCAGTATAATTAGAATTTAAAACAAAACTCTTAAAATATTCAGCAACATCTCTAACACCATAATCAATTACCAATGACAAAGGATTCAAAAACTCCAATAAATCCATATCATTAGTCACTCTACGATGACATATCTCCAATTTAACATTACTCACCCTATTATGATTAAAATAACTAATAGCATTTTCACACAATCCAATATAATAAGAAACAGACTCTTCTATAAGTGGATATTTACCATCAAACTCATAAACTTGTTTTTCAACATAATCCACCCTATTTTCCCAAAATAAACTCCAATGACTCTTATCAAGCAAATTATATTTATTATCACCAAGCAGACCTTTAAACATATTTAAATCATTAATTCCAATTGTTCTATTATTAATATTAGGCAGTTTCATCAAAACATATAAATTATTTTCAAAATCAAACGCTACATTATTCCAAACTGTCAAAACTATCTCATAAACAGGTATTCCCCTCGAAAGCATATAACGATTTAGTTGATATAATTCTAACAATTCTTTTGTATCTCTAACATATAAATAAATTACATAAGAGTTACCCGCATAATAAAAATAAAAATTATTATTTATTTTTTCAACAGTTTCTAAATATATATGATAAAAATAACCTATTGCATTTTTCATGAATCTCCCTCATAAAAAAATATGTTTAAAATGCAAAAAAAAGAACGCTCAATCTTAAGCGTTTTTTTAAAAACTTGTATTATCTTCTCTTAAATTAGAAAATGGATTATCCAAAGTAGCATCTGCATCATCATAACTAATTTTTGATTTTAACATTTCAATAGTCTCATTAAACTTCTCATTCTTAGCCTCATATTGTTTAACAGACTCTCTTTGTGCTGCTATAATCTTATCTAATTCCTCTGCAGACTGTAAATCAGTAGTCAAAATCTTATTACATAAATCAACTTTTGCTTGATTTAAATTATTGATCTCAGTTTCTAGCTTTGCAATTTTCATCTTAATTTCATCACATTTTTCAGTTATTTTTGTAATCTTAGCCTTAACTGAAGCAGAAATAGTTCCAATATTATTAAGACTTTCTCTGATATTAGTTAATTCAATATTAGCAAGTGCCATAGGATCTTCATCAGTATTTCTATCAACATGAATATCTAAATTACTATAAGTAGCTTCAGTAGTAGCTTCAAAAATACTATTTAACTTTCTAAGATCTCTGTCTTCAATACTTTTAGCAGCTTCCAATTTTTCTAAAATCACATTATTAGAACCAATAGTTTCTTTTAAATTAGAAACATTCTTATCTAAATCATCCAATTGAGATACTGCATGAAGTAAAACTTTACCTTTATATGTATTATGTTCTGCTGCTAAAGCCATTTTTCTAAGTTTTAAAGACAAATCTCCCAAATTAGAAGAAGCCTTAATATCAGGAACAACAGCACTTTTACTAGTTGTTCTAGCAGCATTATTTTCCTTTGGTAAAATTTTATTATTTACACCCTCATTACCTAATATAGCTGCAATAGTATTGTCTTCTTCAATAACTCTTTTTTCACTAACAGCAGGTCTTACGTTTTTATTAGCAACTAAAGAAGCAAAATTATTAGGTCTAACTTTTAACTTTCTAACCTCACCAAGTAATACAGCTTCAATTCTGCCTACTGAAAAGACTGTTATATTATCATTCATAATTATCTCTCCCGCTTTTTATTCTTTATTAGCAAGCTTTCTTAAAGCTTCCTTAATCTTATTCCATTCAGTATCACTTGATACTCCGAGTAACTTAGTACCTAAAGTATCTTTCATTATTTCTGAAACATATATAGTAATATTTCCAGTTTCATCAACCTCATTTTTAGTATAAACAACGTATCTCTTTTTAGTATCATTGAATTGGAAGCTTATAACTTCTTCAACTTGTTCAGACTCTCCATTAGGCATAGTTACCACTAACTTTTCATTCCCTTGCATCCTATCCCTCCTTATTATTCTATATTAAAAATTATAACACAAAAAAAATGCAAATTCAATAAAATATTGCATTTTATATCATTTTTTCTTTACTCTCGATATCGACAACTTCCTCTACCGACAAATCGTCAACATTATACCAAACAATATCATCAAATTGATTATTAAAAAACGTATATTGCCTTTTAGCATATCTTCTAGAATTAAGTTTTATCTTTGAAACAGCTTCTTCCAAAGATACATTTCCACCAAAATAAGAATACAATTCTTTATAACCAATTGCAGTCAAGACAGCTCTTGTTCTAATATTATTATCGTATAAAGATTTTACTTCCTCAATAAGCCCAGATTCCATCATAGAATCGACCCTTGAATTGATAATTTCATATAAATGTTCTCTTTCTCTAGTTAATCCAATTAAACGAAAATCATATAACTTTTTATTAGAATTAACTCCATCAAAATTATAATCATAAAGCAAAGCCTTTAAATATAATCCTGTTCCTCCAACTATTACTACATTTTTACCACGAGACAAAATATCATTTATTTTTGCTCTAGCTAATTGCTGATAATCATAAACTGAAAAATCATCATTGACACTAACAATATCAAATAAATGATGAGCAACTCCCATCTTTTCTTCTTCTTTAATCTTAGCTACTCCAACATTTAATTCTTTATATACTTGCATACTATCACAATTAATTATTTCAGCATTAATTCTTAAAGCTAACAAAACACTAAGCTTTGTCTTACCAACTCCAGTTGGCCCAACTATTGCATATATCATAATCTAAACAAATCCTTTCTTGTTCTAGCTTTTATTCCTAAATCGTTTCCTAGTTCTTTCTTAAGTAAATCTATAAAATCAGGCAAAATACAATTATCAAAACTATGTATCAATTGCTTATATTCTTCACTCAAATTCTTTTTATTCATTATAAAATTATACAGTTTTTGATTATAGCAATTATTCCCATCATCAATACCAAAATAATTTAGCATACAAAGATTATATTTTCTAATATTTTCCTCATACAAATGACTATCAAAAGAAAATAAATAAGAATCAGTATCAATAATTTTAAAACTCTCTCTATAAGAAAACAATATATTTCTAGGAAACAAATCATATATTTTTATACCCAAATCACTAATATCATCAATTGCTTCATAAATATCATCAGTTTTAGAAATAATAGTATTTAAATACAAACTATGATTTAATAAAGATTTCGAATGAATACGTGACATTAAAATTCCAACAATAAAACCATTATCAACTAAAACTAAACTAGGAAAAACAAAAATATCACTTAAAACACCAGTCATTGATAAAAGATTTTTTCCATAAGCGCTAACAATAGGAATTGATTTATTAAACTTTTTTATCAAAAAATTATAATCAAAAATATAACATTTCCCACGACTACCAACCTCACCAGGTAAAACAGTCAAATCATCAATATTTTTGAAAGAATAAATAGCTAAAAAATCTTTAATAGACATTATTTTCTCCATATCAACCTCTTAAAATGCCCCTATTATACACCAAAAAAGATCTTTTGCCAACTACATAGCTCTTTTAAACATCTTTTCTAACTCATAATTAGAATAACTAATAATAGTAGGTCTACCATGTGGACAAGTAAAAGGATTTTCAGTTTCTCTAAGTCTTTCAATCAAAACTCGCATTTCATCCATAGATATTTGTTGATTAGCTTTAACAGACATTTTACAAGCCAAAGTAATTGCTACACTTTCATTAAACTTTTCCAAAGAAAAATCCCCTTTACTAATAATCACTTCCATAATCTTTCTAAGTGATTCTGTAACATAATCTTTCTTTATCCAAGTAGGATGACTTCTTATAATAAGAGTGTTAAAACCAAATTCTTCATATTTAATATTCATTCGATCAAGAATATCAAAATGTTCTTTCAAAATAATATACTCTTGATTAGAAAATTCAAGTTTTACCGGAATCAACAAATCAATACTATTATTAGTCCCCTTCCCCATTTCTTTTAAATAATATTCATAATTAATTCTTTCATTAGCAGCATGTTGATCAATAATAAACATCCCATCTTCATTTTCACAAATGATATAAGTACCATGAACCAATGCCACTGGAGTAATCATTTTAAATTTTTCTTTCTTAGAATCACAATCAGCTGCCTCATAATTAACAGGATCCTCCCTAACATCCAAATCAAATGAAATATCTTCAAAAACAGGCTTTACTATCTTTTCTCCTTCAACAACATTATCTTTAAAATCAACGCTATTATTAATAGTTGTAACTTCACTAATATTAGAAATCGGTTTTTTATCATATTTGATTTCAGGAATCAATACCAGTTTTTCCAAAGCTTTAGAAATAGTATCATATACTAAAGTCTTTAACCCCTCAAATTTAGAAAATTTTGCTTCCATCTTCGTCGGATGAACGTTTACATCCACTAAAGAAGGATCAGTATTAATATTCAAAATTACAATTGGAATTTTATCCTTTGGAATATAAGTATGATAAGAATCCAAAATCACCCTAATTAAATCATTATTTCTAAGACTTCTCCCATTTACTAAAATAGTAATATAATTTCTACTAGCACGAGCAATTTCAGGATATGAAATATAACCAGATATTTCATAATCATCATTAGAAGCCTCTATTTTAACCATTTTTTTAGTAACATCTAACCCATAAATATTATAAACAACCTTGAGTAAATTACCAGTTCCATCAGTATTTAATAAAACTTTATCATTATTTATCAAAATAAATTTAATATTTGGTTCTGCTAAAGCCATCTTATTTAAATAATTTGTTATATTAGCAAGCTCAGTATACAAACTTTTTAAATATTTTAAACGTGCCGGAGTATTATAAAAAATATCAGTAACACAAATACTCGTCCCACAACTTAAATTAGAAACTCCAATTTCAGTTATTTCTCCTCCCTCAACACAAACTTTAGTAGCCACTTCATCTTTACAAGTTTCAATTATCATTTGGGAAACAGAAGCAATCGAAGGCAAAGCTTCTCCTCTAAAACCAAGAGTATGAATATGGAACAAATCATCATCTTCATATATTTTACTAGTAGCATGACGCCTCAAACAATTTACAGCATCCTCTTTGTCCATCCCAACACCATTATCAGTAACTTTAATCATTTTCATACCAGAATCAACAAGTTCTATCTTTATATTAGTAGCCTTAGCATCAATAGAATTTTCCACTAATTCTTTAACAACATTCATCAAAGATTCAACAACTTCTCCAGCTGCAATTTTATTTGATAATTTAACATCCATCACTTTTACAACACTCATAACAATTACCTCTAACAAAATTATAGCACAAAAAAATACCTAACCAATAATAAAAGTTAGATATTAAATATTACTTAAGCTCTTGAAACATATTTACCATCTTTAGTAGAAACTAAAATCTTTTCTCCTTGTTCTATAAACAAAGGAACTTTAATAGTATAACCAGTTTCTAAAGTGGCATCTTTCATCGCATTATTAGTTGTATTACCTTTAACTGCTGGTTCAGTATCAATAATCTCCATTTCAATCTTATCAGGCAAATATAAACCTAACATTTCCCCTTCATAAAAAGCAATATCAACTTCTAAATTTTCTTTTAAAAATTTAACATCCTCACCAAGATTAGAAGCAGAAATAGTAATCTGTGAATAATCATTCATATCCATAAAATTATATTCATCGCCAGTAGCATACAAAAATTGCATAGCTTTTTTATCTATTCTTGCAGTCTC